>JBJEVP010000307.1:4992-19860 GCA_051884475.1 Candidatus Spyradosoma sp. | reverse complement strand
AACCAGCCGCTCTTCGCCGCCGGCGTCGCCTACTTCGCTTAACCGGCGCGGGAACTTTCCGCAGGCGAAAAATCCGCATGAAAAAACGCCCTCGGGCGACCATCGGTCGCTCGGGGGCGTTTTCGTTTCCGCCTCGACGGAGCTTTGCTCGGAAAAAGCGGGCCGTTCCCGCGGACGCGGGGAGAGCCGCGCTCCTCAGCCGAAGAAGATGTCTTCGAGCGCGAGGCAGAGGGCGTGATAGACGGGCAGATGGAGCTCCTGAATCTTGAAGGTGGCGTTTTCGGGAACGCAGATGCAGACGTCCGCGAGCGATTTCAGTTTTCCGCCGGAGGCGCCGGAGAGCCCGATGGTCGTGAGCCCCTTGGCGCGGGCGGTCTCCATCGCGCAGCCCACGTTCCTGGAATTGCCGGAAGTGGAGATTCCGAGCAGGGCGTCTCCCTCGCGTCCGAGCCCCCAGACGAGCTGCGCGTAGCCGTAATAGGGATCGCAGTCGTTCAGCCACGCCGTGTTGATTGCGCCGAGACTGTGGAGCGGAATCGCGGGCAGGGCGTCCTGGAGCTTCCCGGCGAGCTCCTCGCCGAGCCGTTCCCGCGCCTTCGCGTCGAGCGGACGCTTGGAGCAGAAGCCCTTGAGCAGTTCTCCGGAGATGTGATCGGCGTCCGCGGCGCTCCCGCCGTTTCCGCAGAGGAGGAGTTTTCCTCCCTTGCGGAAAGTTTCGGCGAGCGCGTCTACGGCGCGCTGAATGTCGTTCCCGCAAGGTTCGAGAACGGGAAAGCGCGAAAGCAGGAATCTGATCTGCGGATGAAGCTCCATGGCGAATTTTTTTTGAAGGATCGGAAAGAAGGCTTCCGCGCGCCGTTTATTTGTAGAAAGCGTTGATCTTTTCGGAAACGTCCTTGTAGGTCGAATCCGCCATGTACAGCGCCTTGTATTCGGCGATCGCCTGATCGCGCTTGCCGGACTGTTCGAGCGCGCTGGCGAGTTCGTAAATGACGTCCTTCTTCAGGTCGTTCATCAGGCCGATTTCGCCCTTGGCGACGGAAAGCTGATCCGCGGCGAGGTCGAACTTTCCGCCGGCGATGAACGCGCGGCCGAGGTTGAGCATCGCGAGATGGCGGTTCTTCGGCGAACGCTGCGCGAGTTGGAGCTCGCGGATGGCGCCGTTGACGTCTCCGCTTTCAAGAAGCATGAGTCCGAGGTCGTAGCGGTAGTTGTAGTCGTTCGGATACTTTTCTACGAGCGTCTGAATCGACTGCAGCTTGTAGGCCTTTTCCGCCGCGCGGAGCTGTTCGAGGTAGTCGGCGTATTCCTTGTTGTCGGGATTTTCGGCGACGACCTTTTCCGCGGCGCGGATGCAGTTTTCGTAATTTTCGGTCGTGAGGGAATGTTCGAGCTTTTCGAGCGTCGCGTCGGTCTTGCCGTTCGTCGTGTTGCGCGCCTGCTGAATCGCCCAGATCGCGGCGTTGAGGTCGCCGGCGATTTTGTAGTTGCGGGAAAGGTCGCGGAAAATCTGCGTGTTTTCGGGATCGGCCTGCGCGGCTTCGAGGAGCTTGGGAATCTCGGCGGCGGCGGATTCGGCGTCGGAGACGACGCGGGACTTCTTTTCGAGTTCGAGCGCCTTTTCCTTGTCCGCGATTTTGCTGCGGTAGTCTCCGCCGTCGTCCCAGCTTTTCTTCATCGTCATCTTGACGGAAACCTGACGCGCGAGCTCCTGCAGGTCGCCGTCTCCGGGAAACTTCTTCAGCGCTCCGTTCACGACCTTTTCGGCGCGTTCGCCGTCGTTGTCGTTCATGTAGGCGTTGACGAGGAGCTTGTAGTTTTCGGTCTTGGGCTCGACGGCGACGATTTCCTCATAGGCGAGGGCGACGGCGTCCCAGAGGCCGAGCGTTTCCGCGGCGGCGGCGAGGAGCTTGTTCGCGGGAATGTCGAAGGGGTTTTTCGCGAGCATTTTTTCGGCGTGTTCCATCGCCGCCTTCGGGTCGCTCTTGGCGACGGAGGATTTTCCGGCGAGCGAGACGGAGCTGATCAGTTTTCCGAAGCCGCCTCCCGAGGGCTTGTTTCCGCAGATCGCCTTCTGCGCTCGGCGCAGGACGCGGCGCACTTCCGTGCATTCCGGGTGGCGGCCGAGCACCGCCTGGCAGGTTTCCGCGGCGAACTGCGGGTTGCCTCTGGCGATCGCGTTTTCGGCGGCGGCGATCTGTTTTTGTTCGCGGGGGTCGATATCTTTCAGAAGAACTTTGGACATGGGAGTATGAGTGAAAAGATTTTTTGTGAAAAAGCTTTGAGAAAGCCGAAATAATGTCCGTTCCCGCCCCGCTTTTCAATTGAAATTTAGCGGCGGACGCGCTTTCTTTCCCGAAAGATGAAAATCAACTTCGCGGCATGGGCGCACGATTTCGCGCTGGAACGTTTCGGAAGTCCGGGCGGGCTCGCCGTCGACGCGACCGCCGGAAACGGGCACGACGCGGAATTTCTCGCGCGGCTCGTCGGCGACGGCGGACGGCTCGCCGTGTTCGACGTTCAGCCGGCGGCGCTTGCCGCGACGCGGGAACGCCTCGAAAGATCCGGACTCGCCGACCGTGCGGAGTTTCACCTGTGCGGGCACGAGAAGATGGAGGAGCGGCTCGGCGGCGAGTGGCGCGGGAACGTTCGCGGCGTATTCTTCAATCTCGGTTATCTGCCGAAGAGCGACCGCGCGGTGCGGACTTCCGCGGCGACGACGCTTCCCGCGCTCGACGCCGCGTGGACTCTGCTCGCTCCCGGCGGATTCATTTCTCTCACCGTCTATACGAAGCATGAGGGCGGATTCGAGGAATCCGCGGAAGTCGCCGCGTGGATAGAAAAAATGCGTTCCCGCGCCGAAATCGTTCTTCGCGGAGAACACAATCCCGTCGAACCGTGGTGGGCGGGCGTGCAGAAGCGGCAGGCCGATTAGGGGCTCGGCGGTTGAGAGTGCGGAAAACCGGAAGCTTTTTGAAAATCACGCTTCCGCCGCGCATTTTTCGCCTTCTCGCCGCGCGAAAAGCACCTGAAAGGCGTGTCCCATCTTCGCGGGATGGAGCAGTTCCGTGAGCGTGGCGCGCTTCCGCGCGTCCTTCCCGGAAACGATGCGCCCGATTTCGGGCAGGGCGAATCTCATGAAGAACGCCTCCTGACGCAGCGTCGTTCCCGCGTCGAATCCGCATTCGAGAAAAATCGGTTTCAGCCTGTCCCAGAGGACGTGGCAGGTCAGGTCGCGCTCGCCCGGCGCGAGCGTGAGCGCGTCGCTCTGCGTGTGGCGGAAATACGAGCGCGCCGTGCCTTCGGGAAACGATTCGAGGCAGTCCGCGAGCGTCTTCCCGTAATCCGGGAAAATCGCGACTCCGCTCCACGTTCCCGCGAGGATTTTCCGCAGCAGCGCCTCCGCGTCGAGCGAAACGTCGAGATGCCAGCCGTCGTCTTCGGGCACGGGAACGCCCGCGGCGAAATCTTCGAGCGCGGCGGTGGAGAGCCCTTCGAGCAGCGTTTCCCGCCAGGAGCCGAGTTCCCGCGGATTTTCCTCGACGCCGATCTCCCGCCACGTTCCCGCGAGCGAGACGAGTCTGTGAAAAGGCTGCGCGTCGAAGAGCTCGTTCGCGAAGACGACGGATTTTTCCGGAATTTCCATCGGTTCTCCGACGCGGACGGTGCGGATTTCCCGAAAAAATCCGCGCTGGGCCTCGAAATGCGTCTGCCCGGGCTCGGCTCCGATTTCCACGAGCGCGTAGCCGCGGAGATCCTCTCCCGCTCCGATCAGCGTTCCCGCCGCTTCGCGCACGAGCGCGCCGAAGACTTCTCCAAGGCTGGACGCCGTGTAGAAGTCCGTTCCCGCCTCGCGGCCGACGCGATTCTTCTCCCTGCGGTAGTAGCCGAAACGCGGATCGAAGAGCGCGATTTCCGAAAAGTCGCGAAAACTCATTTTACCCGCGTTTTCGGCGGCGCGGGAACGCAGGAGTTCGTGGATGTCGGCGGGAACGTTCATTTTTTTTTCAAAAAAAACAAAACGCGGTCAGAAAAACACGGAAAGGCGGAAGCCGCCGTAGGCGAAGAAGTCCTTGTCCTGCGAGGTGAAGTCCTTCGAGCGGAAAGACTGGAAGATCGCCAGAGAAACGCGGTCGTACACCGCGCACACGCCGACGGAGATTTCGCCCGCGAGCGGGTAGGCGCAGATGTCCGCGCCGCGGTCGTTGTTGCCGGTCAGCGTCTTGTCCCAAAGAACGACGTCCGCCGAAGCGTCGAGGTAGGCGTAGAATGAGGCGGAGACGCGGGGATCGAACACGACTGAGGTTCCGCGGCGCATGTCCGTCGTCGCGCCGAAATCCCAAGGCAGATTCAGGCCGGCGCGGAGCTGCGCTCCCGCGGAGACGACGCCGCGCAGATTTCCGATGTCGCCGAAGCCGCGGACGACGAGGTCGGAGCCGAACGCGCCGTTCCCGCAGGCGCCGTCGAGCATGAAGCGCGCGCGGACTTCGCCTGTCGCCTGCGCGACGACGCGTTCGTGGATCTGCGTGTCCCAGCCCGCCGGGCGGATTTCGTCGATGAGGCGGTGATATTCCTTCTGCGTCTTTTCGGCGAGCGACCAGTCGCCCGTCGCGCCGAGCTGGATTTCCGTGACGAAGGCGAAGTCGTCGTCGAATTTCGCGTCGCCGAACGAAGCGTAGAGATAGCCGGCGTAAGGATGGTCGCGCGGATCGGGAACGCGCGCCTCGCGGTCTTTCGGCGAGTAGATTTCCTGGCCGAGCGAGAAGAAGAGGGCGTCGCGCACGCCGCTCGGGGATTCCGACGCTCCGAGCGTGAGCGCGAGCCGCGTGTGGTTCGTGTAGTATTTGTCCGACCACCTGCCGAAGAAGTCGTTGTCGTCGAAGACGGAAAAGACGCGGCGGGTGGACGCCTCGGAGATTTTTTCCTCCGCGGAAACGTCGGGCGGCGTCGTAGTCCGCGATTCTTCCGCGACCGCGGGGCATTGCGGGAACGCGGCGATTCCCAAGGCGAGCAGGGCAAAATGACGTTCGGCGAGCTTCATGAGGAAAACGGAATGAACGGAATACTAAGCCGCGACCGCGTTCCCGCAAAGAATTTTTTGACGGGAGGACGCCGCGCGTCGTGCGGGAACGCGAGGCCGAAGCCGTTGCCGGGCGAAAAATCTGCCCGTCGTTCATCGTCGGTCGCGCGGACAGCCGAAGGACGCTTTTGGAATTGAACGCGGGCGTTTTTTCTGCGAGAATCCGCGCCATTGGCAAATCCCCTCTGAATTTTTTGGATATGTTCCCCGACATTCATTCTCTCCGTCGACGTTTCCCTTCCCGTCGCGGTTTTTCGCTGGTCGTCTCTCTGGTGATGATGGCGCTGATGCTCATGGTCGCGATCACGCTGGTTTCGTTCGTCTACGTGCAGAGCAAGCTCACCGAGAGCCGCCTCAAGCGTTCGCAGGCGCAGCTCAACGCCATCAGCGGCATGCGCATGGCGCTCGGACAGCTCCAGCTGCTCAGCGGCGACGACCAGCGCGTGACTGCGACGGCGGACATCTTCGGCGGGAGCGGGAACGCGTCGCTCCCGGGCGGAAAAGCCGTGGACGGAAAGCGCTTCTGGACGGGCGTCTGGGCGACCGGAGGACTCGACAAGACGAAGCTCCGCGACTGGAGCATTTATTCTCCCGACAAAAAGCCTTTCCTCGGCTGGCTCGTCTCCGACTACAGTTCCACAAAGGAAATCTACACGCCGCTCGAAAATCCGCTGAACCGCGAATCCGCTTCGGGCAACATGGGGAAGACGCTGTTGGGCAACGTGCAGAAGGCGTTCGAATTCGACGACGAAAACCTCGACCTCGTGACGCTCGTCGGCGCGGGAACGCTCGGAAGCGAACGCGACGCGGCCGACGAACTTACGCTGAAGCAGCGCGAGGTGCGCGTGCGCCGCGTGCCCATCATGCGCTTTTCAGCCTCCTCCAACGAACTGCTCCGCGCCGAATCCGGATCCTTCGCCTACTGGGTCGGCGACGAAGGCGTGAAGGCCAAAATCAGCATTCCCGACGGCACGGCCGAAAAATTCGTGAAGAAGGCGGAATGGGAACAGCTTTTCAACGTCTCCGCGCAGAAGAACGGCGTCTCGCTGCTCGAGGGGCTTTCCCGCTTCGATTCGTGGTGGGAAAAGGACGCGGAGTCGGCGACCGTTCCCGCGGGAACGCGTCTCGGCTATGTGGACGGCGCGGTCTCCTTCCCCGTTTACGCGGAGGCGCTCGGCGGGAACGCCAAGGACGTGGAGGAAGCCGCGAAGAAGCTTTTTCACGACGTCTCTTTCGTCTCGAAAGGCGTTTTCTCCGACGTCTACAACGGGGGGCTCAAGACCGACCTTTCGCTCGCCTTCGAAATGCCGTGGTTCAAGGAAGGTTCGTGGACGAAGGGGTTCCGCGACGTCAAGCAGTTCCACGGGAGCGGCGAGAAGAACGACCTGAACCTGCTGAACAAATTCAGGATTTCGGCAAACGAAAAATGGTGGACGACGCAGCCGACGGACGGACTCGGCTATCTTTACGAAATCACCACCGGAGAAACTTCGCGCAACGAAAGCAGCGAAAGCGGCATAATGGATTACCTCCGCGGTCCGACTTGGGACCTTGTCCGCAACTACTATCGACTCTACAAGCGTACGGACGAAAAGGAAGGTTTCCGGAACTTCAAGGCGCACGACAAGAACGCGTGGATCGCGGTCGGTTCTCGTCCGTATTCCTACCTTTCCGGGCAGGACTCGAATCCGTCGCAGGTGCACGGAAAAGACCTCGGCGGGTGGTTCGGTCCGAAGTTCAATTATTCCCGCATCGTCACTCGCAACGCCATCGGCGTGCATGGACAATGGGCTTCGCTGCTGCCGGAGTTCAACGGCAAGCTGCACAACGTGAACCCGCCGCGCCTGGACTCAGTCAAGCAAAGTCTCATCGTGCCGCAGTCCATGCGCATCGCGCCGGTCGTTCGCCGAATCGCCATTCGGTTTGCCGTGGTGATGAATCAGGACACGGCGGCGATCTGCTTCGATCCCGTTTTCGTCATGCACAACCCCTATAACGTGCCGCTCGAGTTTTACGGTTTCGGCGCGTATTGGACGAAGTTTTTCCCCTTCAAGTTCCGCCTGAATCGTCTGGACGTCGATGAAACAACGGGAAAACCCAGAAATTGGCCGGGAACGGACAGCCCGACGAAGGTCTACGAGTTCAAGGGGGATCTCATGGGCGGGGCGGCGGGCGCCTGGAAACTCGCGGCCCGAGTCTTCGCGGCCGGGAGCGGGAACAACGTCGTGAATCAGTTCGGAAAGTCTTCCTCCGGTTATCTTCGCATGGAGCCCGGCGAAGTGAAGGCGGTGTTCCCGTGCGTGTCGACTTTCGCGAATCAGCAGGGCTACATTCTGCAGGGCGGGAACACGGTGATGAGCCTCGGGGACTTCCAATACGAGGAAAAAAGCGTCGCCGCCGTGAAGCTCACGGGAATTGACCTTACGCAGATTCCGCAGACGGAATCGCTGATGTTCAGCATCGACGTGGGCCCTTACGACGGAAGCTACGACCGCTCGGACGACCGTTACAGCGAGAACGACATCTTCACGTTCAATCTGTTCTATCCGCAGAACTCGGAAGGCAGTTCCATGGAATCCTGGAACGGAGTCACGCGAATCTGGGCGGCTTCAGGCAATATGGACGTCGCCGACATTTCCGACGAGAACCTCGTGCAGGTCATCGCGGCGCGACGTCATCTGCCCGAAGACGGTTCGTGGATGACGAACGTCAGCGGGGAAATTTCCCGCGGAACGGACACCGGAATCGAAAACGTCGAGAAGAACTATTTCGCCTACATCAACATTCAGGATCTGAGCTCGGGCGACTCTCCGCTCGCGGGACCGTTCGCGACGAACGCCCGCCCGTGGGTCGTCGATCCCCGCTCGTGGGACGCGAACATGAAGGAGCGCAACGTCGGCATCGGCTGGAAAAAGACGCTCGAGAAGGACATGCTTCTGAATCCGGTCGAGTTCCGCGACAAAAAAGGTTTCTGGGGCGACGGCGTCAGCGCGTCGGACGGACAGACGAACATCGTGCTCTTCGAAATTCCGACGGCTCCGCTCGTCTCGCTCGGACAGCTTCAGCACGTGGAATGCTCCGTCCTGGAAATGGAGCCGAGCTACGTCGTAGGCAATTCCTATCCGCACATCGGCTTCAAAGACGACGAACTGGACAAGCTGCTCGTCTGGCCGGACGCGGGCTACATGAAGGACGGAGCGGGACCGCGCTACGCCAGCGTCCACTCGCCCCAGCCGCGCGGAGACACGCCTTTCGCCGCGAACGCCAGCCTTTTCGACCGCTATTTCTTCTCCGGAATCAACGTCGGCGACGCCAACACCGCTCAGTGCAAGGACATGGACGAGTTCGTCCGCAAGGTGTTTTCGACGGATCCGAAGGACAATCCGTTCCCGAACAAGCGCGTCGGGCTGATCCGCGATTTCGGCGACCGCAAGGAAGCCGACGTGAAGAAGGATTTCTACGATCCGGAAAAGGTTTCCCGCAATCTGCTTTTCGACGGCTCGTTCAACGTCAATTCGACGAGCGTGGAGGCGTGGGTCGCGGTGCTTTCCGGACTGCGCGGAAAACTCCTGCAGGTGGACGGCAAGTTCAAGGAAATGAGAAACACGCCGTTCGCGCGGTTCATGGCGCTGATCGGACGTTCCGCCGGCGGCTTCGGAGGAAAGGTCGCGGACAACGACGGCGACGACGGGAACGGCTGGCGCTGGTATTCCGAATTGTCCGATTCCAATATCCGCAAGCTCGCGGAAGCGATCGTCGATCAGGTGCGCGAACGCGGACCCTTCATGTCGATGGGCGACTTCGTGAACCGCCGTCTGACGACCGAAGAAACGGGCAAGGCGGGAGCGCTTCAGGCGGCGATCGACGAATCCAAGATCAACAAGGACGCGCAGAGCGGCTTCAACGACGGCGGGAGCGCTTCCAATCCGGATTCCAAACGCTTCCCGAATCTCTTCCCGACCAAGACGAAGTCCAAGAAGGCGGGCGTTCCCGGCTACGTGACGCAGGGCGACATCCTCGCGAACGTCGGGGCGGGGCTTTCCGCGCGCTCGGACACGTTCACAATCCGCGCCTACGGCGACGTGTTCGGACTCGACGGCACGCCGGAGGCCCGAGCGTGGTGCGAGGCCGTCGTGCAGCGCGTTCCCGAATTTTTCGCGCCGCAGGACGATCAGGACGAAGAAATAATCGATTCCGTGAAGTTCCTCGAGAACTACCGGGATCATCAGGCGGACGACCTGCCGCAGCAGCACGTGCTCGACAAGTGGGAACGCGACGACAGGCTTTCCGCCGTGAACAAGCTTTTCGGTCGGCGCTACAAGGTCGTTGCCTTCCGTTGGCTTTCGCAGAATGAACTTTGATTTTTCAGAAAAGGATTTTTTATGATGAGATTCTTGAAGATTCTGACGGTCGGTGCGCTCGCCGTTCTCGCCGCGGGAACGGAACTGTTCGCCCAGGCGCGCGGCGGAGGCGACCCGGCGGACACGGCGTCGGTGACTTTCCGTTGCGCGTGGTGGCAGCGTCCGGATGGGCAGCAGCCTCCGCTTTACGTCAAAGACGGCAGGGATTACAAATTTCTGACGCTCTTCGAAATGGCCTTTCAGCGCGGATACGAGTACCGCGGCGTGCTGCCGATTCCGATTTTCCGCAAGGCGACGGAAGCGGAAATCGAACAGCGCAAGGCGGCCGGCGTCAAAAAGGCGGACCTCGAATACGTCCCGCTCTTCGCCGTCAACCCGCGAGGAATGAAGGACATCGGCGTCATTCTCCTGCCCGGGAAGCTCGAAAACAAGCCGGATAAGGAAATGCTCGTGTTCGATTGGAGCGAGAAGAGCTTTCCCTACGGCACAATCCGCATCGCGAATTTCTTCCGGCGAGGACTCGTCGGACAGCTTACGCCGCAGGGCGAAGACAGAGGTGAAAATTTCAAGCTGAAGCATACGGAGATTTTCACGTCGAAGCCCATCGGCGAAAAACGCAGAATCTACGACATCCAGCTCGCCGCGGTCGTGGACAAGCAGCCGAAAGTCATCTATTCGTCGGCCGCCGCGTTCTTCCCTGAGACACGGACGATGATCTTCATCATTCCGAAGCCCGGACAGAAAGTTCAGCCCGGAGAGCTTCCCGCGCTGGAATTTCGGGCGATCAAAGACCGCCGCCCCGTCGCGCCCGTTCCCGAAACGGTCAAGGTCGAAGGCGCGGACGGCAAGGGCGAAAAACCCGCGTCGCCGCGACGCCCGCGAAACGCGGAACAGCCGCCTCGTCGCAACCGCTGAAGATTTTCAATAAAAAAACTACAACACTGTTTTCTCAAAAGGACCGACAAATGCAAAAACTTCTGAAAATAATTTCTATACTGGCCGGCGTTCTGATTCTCGCTTCGTGCGAAACGACGCAATCGGTGGCTTCCACTGAACGACATGTCGTCGTCGCGGCGCCGACGGGAACGGATGCGCAGAAAGCCTCCGAAGAGACGACCGAAAAGGCCGCGGAGGCGCCTGCGGAGGGAAAAAAGGAAGCGGAAAGCGCGCCCGCCGCTTCGAATGAGAATGCGGAGGCCGTTCCCGTCGAACAGCCGAAAACGGAGTCCGCGCCCGTCCCACCGGCCCCCGTTCCCGCGCCGAAAGCCGAAGAGCCGCAGGCGGAGGCTTCTCCCGCGCCCGTTCCCGCCGCTCCGGAAATCTCGACGCCCGTTCGTTTTCGCGTCGCCTACTGGCAGAAGCCGGAAAATCCGGAGGAACTTTTCATCAAGAGCGACGGGGAGTTCAGGCGCTGCGAGATTTTTGAAATGGCTTTTCAGCGTTCCTATTCCGTGAATACGCCAATCGTTCTTTACAGACTGAACGGCGAGGCTTATGAGCCTTACCTCTACGTGGACAATCTCGGTTTTTCCGACTGCGCGGCGCTGATTCTTCCGGGCTACGACACGGAGAACCCCGAAGGCACGGCCGATCGCCTTCAGGTGTTCAGTTTCGACGACAAGGACTCCCCCGGCGGAGCCATCGTCATTTACAACTGGTTCAGCGACGTGCTCGAAGGAAAATTCCATTTCCGCGGAGACGCGCAGAATCCGGAGTCCGAACAGACGTTCTCGCTGAAGTTCGGCGAGCACTGCACGACGCTGCCCATAAAAAGCAGGCGGCGCATCTGCGAAATCGAGCTCTATTCGGGCACGGGCGAAGAGCGCAAACTGCTTTTTTCGTCGGGAATGCCGGTGCGCAGCGGTCAGTGCACCTATTTCTTTGCGATTCCGAAGGAAGGCGGGAATCCCGAACGGCTTCGTCCGGACTTCAAGTTCTTCCAGGTTTCGAAATGACGCTTTCGTCATTTCGAACTTCGTGAAATCTGAACAACTGAAAAACGGCGGCCTGCCTGACGGGCGACCATGACGGTCGCCTCGGAGTCGCCTTATCTCTGCTTTTCGAGTTCGGAGCAGGAGTCCCGAAGAATCCGCAGACAGATGTCGCGGAGATCCATCAGAGCGCTGCGGAGTTCGCGGAGCGCGCGCTGTCCGCTCTCCTCGCGGACGTTCCCGAAACATTCGATGATTTCCGCGAAATGGCGGTTCAGAGCGGCGTGCGCTTTCTTCGTCAGGCAGATCGCCAGCCCGAATTCAAGGGCGTCTTCCGCATCTACCGCCAGCGTCATGTCGCGGCAGATTCCGGCGAGAGTTTCCGCGAGCGTCGTTCCCGCGCGCGCGGAGCCTTGTCCCGCCTCCGGGGAGTCCAGAAGAATTTCCCGACGGGAACGCGCGAAGTCGCAGATCGCCCGAATCGCGATGCATTCGGGGAGATTATGCAGGGAATAGACTTCGGGGAAAGCTTGCGCGCCGGCGGGCGAGGGTGCCGCGTCGGCTTCGATTTCCCGCGAGGGGTCCGAAGACGACGAGCCGTCCGCCGTTTCGGATTCGCCGCCGTCGCTCAGGTGCCAGCCCATGGCGAGCGCGCACTCGTCGAGCCTGTCGATGTCGTTTTCGATATCCGAAGCCGTCTTCGCCTCGCCGAAGGATTTCGCGTAGAAACGGAGAAAACGGGCGGTTTCGCGGTCGGCGCGGCTCAGAAGCTCGCTCCATTCGCGTTCGCCGCGCGGGAGCTGGCGGCGTCCGGCGTTCTCGTCGCCGTCGCCGCGCATCTCGGAACTGTTTTCGGAATCGCTCATGCGGAAAAAAAAGACGGCGGAAAGATTCGCCTTTTCGGAGCGTTTCCGCAAGCGCCAAATACGAAAATTTTCCGAGAGCTCTAAAACGAGACGAAAAAAAAATGCTTGCCGAAGGACGAAAAAAGAGTATCGTTTTTCTTAATTGTTCTTTACCGTTCAATGTCAGGGCGTGGTAGCCAAGTGGGAAGGCCGAGGTCTGCAAAATCTCTATGAGTCGGTTCGATTCCGACCCACGCCTCCAAAACAATTTCTTCCCAATCCAATAAGAGTCCGTAAGGTTCTCCTCCTTTCCCTTACGGACAGCCTCCGGCGAGTTTCCTCCTTTCTTCTCGCCGGAGGCTTTTTTTTTGAAAAAAAAGAGGGAAAGGGCGCGGACGGGAACGCGTTTGACAGAGGAGCGTCCCGCAGGCATAATCGGAACGCGTATGAAGAACATTCCCCGTCTTTCTCTTTGCGCCGCCTGCGCGTTGTCCGCATTCGGCGCGACCTCGTGGGCGCAGAGCGCTCCTCAAACCGCCGCCGCGCCGAACGGCAAGCCGCTCAACATCATCTACATCATGAGCGACGACCATGCCGTGCAGGCGATTTCCGCCTACGGACATCCCATCGGAAAGCTTGCGCCGACGCCTAACATCGACCGCATCGCGAACAACGGCGCTCTGCTCATGCGCAACTACTGCGCGAACTCGATTTCCGGCCCGTCGCGCGCGTGCGTGATCACCGGCAAGCACTCTCACGCCAACGGCTACATGAGCAACGAATGGGGCTCGTTCGACAACAGGCAGAACAACGTCGCCAAAGTTTTCCATGCCAACGGATACCAGACCGGCATCGTCGGAAAACTCCATCTCCCGAGCGACCCCACGGGCTTCGACTGGTGGCAGGTCTTCATCGGGCAGGGCGAATACGTCAATCCCTATCTGCTTTGCGGAGACATCAACGGTCGCTTCAAAGGGCCGGCCGGGCAGATCGTCGCCGAAGGCTATTCGACCGAGATCGTGACCGACCGAGCCATCGACTGGCTCGAAAACAAACGCGACAAGGCCAAGCCGTTCTTCTTCATGGTGCATTACAAGGCGCCGCATCGAAACTGGATTCCCAAGGAGAAATACTACAATCTTTACGACAAGGTCACGTTCCCGGAACCGTCGAATTTCTTCGACGACTACGAGGGGCGCTCCGCCGCGAAGACGCAGGACATGTCGCTGCTTTGGACCATGCGCTGGGCGGCGGACCTGAAGCTGTTCCCGTCGCGCGATCAGCATACGCTCCCGCGCTGGATGTTCCCGACCCGCATGTCCGACGAGCAGCTCGCGAAATACATCGACGCCTACGTCGCGAAGAACAACGCGTTCTTCGACGCCGGCATCTGCACGCATGAAGAGTGGACCGAATGGCGCAATCACCGCAACGACGAAGCCTGGCTCTCCGCCAACAAAGACAAGCTCCGCCGCTTCCAGAGCTGGGCCTACCAGCGTTACATGCAGGATTATCTCGCCACGATCCGCGGCGTGGACGACGGCGTGGGCGAACTTCTCGATTATCTGAAAAAGAGCGGGCTGGACGAAAACACCGTCGTCTGCTACGCGTCCGACCAGGGATTTTATCTCGGCGAGCACGGCTGGTTCGACAAGCGCTTCATGTACGAGGAATCGTTCCGCATGCCGATGATGATGGCGGGCCCCGGAATCGTGAAGGGCAACAAGGTCAACCAGCTCACGCAGAACATCGACTTCGCTCCGACATTCCTCGACATGTGCGGGATCGCCGTTCCCGAGGAGATGCAGGGCGAATCCTTCAAGGCGCTGCTCGCCAGCAAAGAGCCCGTCGAAGGCTGGCGCGATTCTCTGTATTACAATTACTACGAATATCCGGCGGAACACAGCGTCCGTCGCCATTGCGGCGTCAATTACCGCAGCGACGACGGAAAAGAAGACTGGAAGCTCATTCATTTCTACAAGGAAGACGAATGGGAACTCTATGATCTGAACTCGGATCCGACCGAGATGAGCAACATCTACGGCCGTCCCGGAACGGAGGCGATTACCGCCAAGCTCAAGGCCAAGCTCAAGGAACTGCAGAAGAAATATCGCGTTCCGGAAGAATACCTGAAGGCGGGAACGCCTCAGCGCAACGACGACAAGGTCGAGCTCATCCCGCCGCTGAAATGATTGTTCCCGAGAGGGAGAAAAGAAAATCGCGATTCCGTTCGGCGGAGTCGCGATTTCTTTTTTTTTCACTCACGCGCCGATTTCTCCGGGAGCATCTCTCAAAAAGGGCATCCTAAAACACTTTTTTTGTCTTTCAAAAATTAGACATAATATTTATTGTGCATCCGCTGAAGATGCCGCTCCGCCTTCTGCCGGTCCTTCGCCGCCATCAGCCGGTAGATCGCTCCGCCGAGAACGTTCGTCAGCGTCTCCCGGCTCGCCTTCATGTAGTCCGCGCGCTCTCTGCGGTTCCCAGCGACTCTCTCGCTCCCGAACAGCTTCTTTCTCACCGCCCCGAGAATTTCCGACACGATCTCCTGCGGAGTCTTCCCGTTTCCCGCTCCCGCCTCGAATATAGGCTTGACATCGCCTTCGTTCCTGTTATTAGACTTCCCTCCGTTAGGAGTTTCATCATCAATG
>JBJEVP010000307.1:3830-4892 GCA_051884475.1 Candidatus Spyradosoma sp. | reverse complement strand
GGCGGCGTCGATTTCGGCGTCGCCTTTGTTTGCGTACTTTTCGAGAAGCCGCTGCGCCTCGTACACGACGTGCCCGCCGCGCATCATCTTCGCATCGAACATGAATTTCGTCACGATGATCACTTCTCCAAGACCGCCGTTCCCGAAACGCAGAGTCACCTTCACGTCCTTGTAGCCGGAGCGCCCGAAATTGAATTTCTTCACGCGAACGATGTTCGCTCCCGCCTTCTTCAGCGCCTCCAGCGCGGAGGCGTAGCTTCCTCCCGCGGGAAGAATCAGCGTCCCGCCGATCACGTCCGACACCTTCGTCGCGTCTCCGCCGTAGTCGTTCACGCGCTTTTCTTCCGCGCGTTCACGGGACTTCAGCCCGGAGCGCATCTCCACGCGGGCGCCGCACAGCGCGCCGGCTGCTCGGCAGCGCGCCTCAAGAACGGGCGCGTTCAGCTCGGCCTGCACGTAAATCTCGTCCAGACTTTCCTTGTTTTTCACGTATTCCGCGCTCACGGGTCCGCCGAAGTTCTCCACGCCGGATTCCTCGTTCGACGAATCGTATTCCCGCGGCGAATCCGTCGCCGTTTCATACCATTCGCCCGTCCTCCGGTTCTGAAGAAGCTTCGTCGTCGGACGTTCGCCCGCGGCCGTTTGCCCGGGCTTCGTCGATTCGCTCCCGTCCGAATAAAGAAGTTCCGTATAGACGTCCTTGCCCGCCCTGCGAAGCTCCTCCGCAGTCAGCCCGCGCGCCTTGCTCCCGCGGCGTCCCTGCTCGCCGAGAAGGTTTTCCTTCGCCACCCCTTCGATCGCCGAAATCACGGTCTCCGCGCTCGCCCCGGCCGTCGCCTCGCGGATGTTCTCGCGGGCCTCTCGCGCGTGAAATTCCGCCGCCGCCTTCGCCAGCGCGTCCAGCGCCTCCGCAAACGCCATCGCTCCGAGCGCGCCCCCGTTCCGCGCCTTCGCTATCGCGAGATACGCGCTCGCCAGATTCGCCGTCTCCCGAAGCACGAAGCCGTTCTGCTCGTACGGATAAACCAGCCGCGCCTGCTCCACTGTGCCGCGCTCCATCGC
>JBJEVP010000307.1:0-3730 GCA_051884475.1 Candidatus Spyradosoma sp. | reverse complement strand
GGAAAATCTCCGTAAAGAATCGCCCCGCGACCGCCCATCGCCGTCGTCAGGTAAACCACTTCGCGCGCAATCTTCTCCGTCGCCGACGCCTTCAGCTCCGTCTCCCTCAGAAACGCGTTCCCCACAACCTCGTGCGCCGCGTTCAGAATCAGCACGCTCAATTTCCCGCGAAGCCCGAGACGATGCGATGACACGAACTCCGCAACGTCCTTCGAGTTGTGCATCTTCGACATCTCCCCGGGAACGTAATCCGGAGAAAACGCCTGACGCCCGAACTCAAGAACCTTCAGCGGAACGTCTCCCGATCCGCCCTCGCGATGCGCCTTGCGAGTCGTGGGCTCGAACACCCCGCCGAACGTCCCGAATTTCCCGCTGTTCAGATCGATGATGATGCCTTCCTGAAGCTTCTCCCCGAACGCCCTGCGGAGTCCGTCGTAAGCCTTCACGTCCTGTTGCGACGCCGTCAGGACGCCGCCGGGATGATTGTGCACAAACCAGATCCTGCGCCCGTTCACGCGTTCGGAAACCGCCGTGATCATCTCCGTGTTCACCAGCGACGCCGAGAACGACCCCGTGCTCAGGTGAAGCACGCGAACCTTCCCGTCCTCCCCCTCGATCGCGGCAAACGAGTTCTCGACCGCCGCCTCCTCAAGCTTCTTGAAGATGAACGCCACGTCCTCAACGCTCTCGATACGGTCGCGCCCGGTGAAGTCAAAACGCCCGCTCTCCGTCAGCACTCGCTCCACGTGGCAGAACTCCCCGGCGTTCAGCCGCCGAAGAAGAATCTCTCTTCCCGTGCCGCGTGTTCCCATTTCTTCCCCGCTTGAATACTCGATTCCGCGCCCGTTTTCGCCCGAAAATCCGCCCGAAGTGTTCCCGCTTGCTTCAGTCCCTTTCGCCGCCGTGCCAGGATTCCCGTTCTCCAAGCCCCACAGCTCGCCCTGAACCGCCGCACGCTCGAACCGGAGAACCTCCCCGCTCTCGCTCACGTACTCTTCCCGGAGAATGTTCCCATCGCCCCCGTCGAACGTCCCCAAATTCTCCGTCGCGCTCTTGATTTGAGACGGTTCGAAAATGATGAATATCGGATCTTCTCTGGTTGAAAATTCCCACGATATTACTCCGTCAAATCCGCTCGCTCTCGCCGCGGAGCCGATGTAGTCCGTGAAAGAGTTGTTCGGATTTTCTCGAAGTTCGTCGATTCCTTCCCAGTAGTCGTCGATATATTCTGAAACCGATGCGACTTTTTCCTTCTGCTGATACGGATACCGCATCTCGACGGAAAGATTCAGCCCGGCTTCGGAGAGCCGCTTCTTGAAATCTTCCTTGTCTTCGGAAACGTCGATTATCTTCCTCATGTCGAGAGGCGATTCCATGCGGAGATAAGTGTCAATCGTGTTGGCGGCAGACGCTCCTCTGTAAGATCTCCAATCCTGCTCGAACCCTTCGGCATACGACCTGTCAGAAGTGAAGTGCGCGCCGTCGCTTCCAACTTTGACGACGCTTCCGTCGTCGCCTCTTCCGCGATACACCACCAGCGGCTCCCCGTTCTCGTCCACCACCTTGGAAACGTTTTCCGCCTTGACTGAATCGAAGAAATCAGCCAGCTTCTTGTCAACGAAAGGCGCTGATGTCTGTTCACCGGGGTTCTGCCCGTCATGTTCGGATGCGGCGTCTTTCTCGTATAGCGAAATCTCGCTGATCGCCGAAGAATGAACCTCATTTTTCCCGACGCGATTCCTGTCTCGGACGCGCTCTTCCCGAACGGTAAAGCGGATGTAGTATTCGCGCATTTGTCCATTTTCCGACAACGCGATCTTATTCACGTAATTGTGATACGCCTTGATGTTCGGATGAAATTTGTGCCCCTCCATTCGGATTTCAGGTTCGCTGAACAAGAGAACGGATTCCTGAAAAAGTTTTGCAAAGTCTGCGACGACTCGGCTTGTGTCCACGCCTTTATGCCGCAGTATTTTTCCCGCAGTCTCTTTCGGGAACACGACGGAACGCCCGTCGAAACCGTTCTTCACCGCGCCGAAGCTCACGAATTTTTCTTCGATTTCCTTCTGCGTCAGCGGCGCATTCCCGGAAACGTCAAGCGGAGAAATTTCATCGACGATCCGCTTCTTCGCCGCCTTCTCCCAGTCCCCGAACCACCGCTTGAACCGCTTCGTCCGCACCGTCGTCCACTGCTCAGGCGTCAGCTTCGACGGCGCTCCGTTCGGCGCCTTCATCCAAGTGCCGTTCTTCTGCGCGTCCTCGCGGATTTTCGCCTTCTCCGCCTCGATTTCCGCAAAAACATCCGCCGAGCCGTTCGCGGCGCTCTCGCGCTCATACCCGCCTTCCGATTCTTCGTACAGCATCGGACGCGCGAGCGCCACCACGCCCGGCGATGATTCCTTTTCCGCGTCACGAGCGTAGAGCGTGCCGAAAAATCCGTCTCCGCTTTCTGGCGCGCGACCCTTGAGCGCGGAATACCCGTGTTCGAGAATCTGACTCGCGGACGGCGCTTCCATCCCCAAAAGAGCCCCGGCGCCGGATGCGTATTCGCCCGCGACCACCGCGTAGCTGTGAAGAACATACGTCACTCCGCGACGACGTCCGTCGGAATACTCGTCGAAAAGCTGAGTCAGTATATCCGACTGCCGCCGCTCTTCGGGACTCAGCTCGCGGGATTCGCCCTCCGCTTGGAGATTTTCAAGCTCGCCCTGACGCTTGAACTCCTCCCACGTCAGCTTCTTGCCCGCGGGAAGTTTCGCCCGCTCTCGCTTCAGCGCAGTATAATTCCGGAGCGCGGACTGAAGCGATTTCGTCAGATCATAGGCCCCGCCCTTCAGCGGCGCCAACGCGAACGCCGTCTTGTAGATGCCCTCGAACACCCCGCCGAAAAACCGCCGGTTCCGGAACAGCGCAGACGTCAGGGACACGTCGCCCACCACGTGCCCGACGCACGCGTCCAGAACGATGTCCGCGGCGTCCTCCGTCCACACGCCCGTGTCCGCGTCGAAGATCGCTCCGGACAGCCCCTTCCCGATCGCCCGGAAAAACTTCTTCAGAAAACCTTCGTTCTGTGAAACCGTCGGATCCCCGTTCTTCCCGGGCGCCCAGTGCTTCGCGAACTTCCCGAAGTATTCCGAATTTTCGTTCGCCGCTTCCGCGCGAGAATACTCCGCCTTCACGTCGCGGTTCGTGTCCTTCGCGATCTCATCCTCGCTCAGCGCGCTCTCTCGAAGCCGGCGAACAAGAAGCGGATACTCCTCGGCGCCCGCGGGAACTTCTATCCCTCTTTCCTTCGCGAAATTCAGAACCCATTCTCGATACTTCTTGCCGTTTTCCAGCGCTCGGGCGCTCCCGTTCGGGAGAATCCCGTAGGCCGTCTGGATCGCCTGCGTCCGTCCGTTCCCGGCGACGGGATTGCCCGACGTGTTGAAGATCGGCGCTCCGCGGTCCGCGTACATGTCTTCACCCATCCGCGAATTGTTCAGCTCGTCCGCAATCTTGTAAACCTGCGCATGAGAGTTCTGCGTCGTCCGGTCCCGCCCCTGATACTTCCGTTCATCCTCGCTCCGAAAATCTCGATACTTCACCTCTCGCGAATCGACGACCGCCCATTCCCCGAATAGCTCCGACCCGTTCGGCGACCACGCCGCCCAATGCCGTGGATTCATGACATCATACCGCCACGAAGATGCTCCGCCTTCAGAATTGACTCCATTGTCCGAAGGAGTAG
>JBJEVP010000306.1:0-5148 GCA_051884475.1 Candidatus Spyradosoma sp. | reverse complement strand
GCGTCGGCCCGCTCCCCTCCCAAATCATCAAGGACGTCCCCGAAACCGCCGAACTGATTAAACTGGCGTGAATTTTGTCGGGCACGGGCGCGCGTAATCGCGTTCCCGTGCCCGAAATTTAGGGAAGAAAAATCATGAAGGAAGAGACTGTTATACCCCCCCCCATTTAATTTCTCAAAAACTCGATAAGGAGTATTTTGATGAGCTCCTGCGGGAAAACGCGGAGCTGAAGCACAAAATCAAGGCGCTTCAAAATGAAATTCGGGATAAGAGCCGAGAGTTTTACGGCCTGTCGTGGATCGACGTTCCCGAGGCTTTCGAGGAAGAAAGCAAAAACAAAATTCCCGTGCTTGAGGAAGTGCGGGATAAAGCCGTCAAAAACGCGGACGGAAAGCCGACTCACATTCTCATCGAGGGCGACAATTACCATGCGCTCACATGTCTGAATTACACGCACCGCGGGAAAATCGACGTCATTTACATCGATCCGCCTTACAATACCGGAAACGACGGCTTTACTTATAAAGACGCGCGCTTTCTGACGGAATTTCCCGACGGGGCGAAAATCGATAAAAATCATCCGCTCCGCCACAGCGCTTGGCTTTCGTTCATGGCGAAACGCCTCGAACTCGCGAAAAATCTTCTTTCGGAGCGCGGCGTAATTTTCATTTCTATCGACGACAACGAACAGGCAAATTTGAAATTGCTCTGCGATAACGTTTTCGGGGAAGGAAATTTCTTAGGCGAATTTATTTGGAGAAAGAAAAGTGGAGGCGGACAAGCGGACGCTTTTTTTGTTACAGAACATGAATATGTTTTCGTTTATAGAAAATCTACAGGCTTCGTCTGGATTGATCCCAAAGAATTTTTGTCTGCTTCAGATTTTAAGAATTCAGATGAAAGAGGATTCTATAATATCGTAAAATTAGAGAAATGGGGAAATACGGCGCATCGAGAAGATCGCCCGTCAATGTATTTTCCCATCAAAAAACCTTCAGGCGAAGATTATTTTCCCGTTGCTCCGGATGGGAAAGAAGGAAGGTGGCGTGTTGGGGCTACTAAAATGAAAGTGTTGATCGCCAATTGCTTGATTGAATGGCGTAACGGAATTCCATACGAGAAAAAATATTTTTCTTCAAGCAAAGCGGATGTAAAAATTCTTAAGTCGAGAAGCATCCTATATTCAGCGGGAGAGACAGGAGACGGCACTAAAATTCTTACCTCTATTATGGGCGAGAAAGATGTTTTTGAGAATCCCAAGCCTGTATCTCTAATTCAAGAACTAATTTCGCATAACGATAAATTCTCCCTCATTCTCGATTTCTTTGCGGGTTCGGGAACGACGATGCATGCGACGATGAAGTTGAACGCGGAGGACGGCGGGAAGCGTCAGTGTATTTTGGTGACGAACAACGAGAATCAGATTTGCGAAAAGGTGACGTACGAGCGGAATCGCCGCGTGATGTGCGGTTACGTGAACTCGAAGGGCGAGAATGTCGCCGGGCTCGGGAACAGCATGAAGTATTACCGTACGGCGTTCGTCGGCGGGAACGACGCGAAGAACGCGCGCGACCGCGACCGACGGGAACTCTCGCGCAAAGCGGGGGCGCTGCTTTCGCTCGCGGAAAACACGCTTGAGGAGCAGAGCGTTCCCGAGGCGGAGGCGGCGTATTTTCAGATTTTCAGCGACGGCAAATATCGCTTCACGGCGGTTTATTTCGCGCTTGATTGGACGCATCTGGACGCGCTCGCGGGAACGCTGAAGACGTTGAGCGCGCAGACGCGGGGCAAGGCGCGCTTCGCGATTTACGTCTATTGCGACGGCGCGCCGGACATTTTCGAGGACGATTTGGCGGACGTTCCCGGCGCGACGCTTAAGGCGATTCCGCGGCCGATTCTCGAAATCTACAAAACCATCAACGGAGGGAAATGAGCGATGAATCTTTTGGCGTTTCAGCAAAAGGCGGTCGAGCTGTTGACGGAGGCGTTCAAGCGCGCGTGGGCGCCGGCTGCCTATGAGGCGAAGGGCAAGGCGGGAAAAATCGTTTTCAAGTCGCCGACGGGCTCGGGCAAGACGTTCATGGTCTCAAGCTTCATCGACGGACTTCAGCGCGAGCCGGATTTCGACGCGGACGTCGCGTTCGTGTGGATTACGTTTTCGGACGATTTGGCGCGTCAGAGCCGCGAGAAATACGAGCGCTATTTTTATCCGAACGTCGGGCGGCGGTTGCTCGGTGTGGAAGACATTTCGCCGAACGGGGTTTTGCTGAAGAACGACATCCTGTTTCTGAACTGGCAGAAGTTGGTTTTCAGCAAGGCGGAAGGACGAAGGCTGCGTCGCCCGGAAGATGAAAACAGACGCAAAGAGAGCGGCAATTATTTCGAAGATTTGGTCGAGGCGACGCATGCGGCGGGACGGGAAATCGTGCTCGTCATCGACGAGAGTCACCTGCATGTGAGTGCCGCGGCGGAGCGCGACGTGATAAGCCCGCTTGCGCCGCGCGTGACGCTGCACGTTTCCGCGACGCCGAAGGAAGAGCCCGCGGCGGGAACGCTGCCGCTTGATTACGGATTCGTCGAGGTGCGGCGCGAGGACGTCGTCGCCGAAGGGCTGATTAAGGAGGAAATCGTTTCGCAGACGACGGAGGAATTATCAACCGTCTGCGGGCGGGATTTGGACAAGGCGTTGCTGGATTTCGCGATTGAGAAAAAAGGAACGCTTGCGTCGGAATGGCGTCGGCTCGGTCTGAACATCAATCCGTTGATTTTGATTCAGTTGCCGAGCGACGACGCGGCGCAGCGCGCGCAAGAGGGTTCGGCGCGGAGCAAGAAGGACGTCGTGCTCGAATATCTCGCGGAAAAAGGCGTTCCCGAGTCGAAAATCGCGCTTTGGTTCGACAACGAAAAGAAGAATCTGGAACGGATTTCCGAGGACGATAGTGAAACGGATTTTCTGCTTTTCAAGTTCGCCGCGGGAACGGGTTGGGATTGTCCGCGCGCGCACGTCATCGTGATGTTCCGCGAAATCGGGACGGAGACGTTCAAGACGCAGGTGCTCGGGCGTGTGTTGCGTAATCCCGCCGTGGGCAAGGATTTGAGCGCGCATCCGGCGTTGCGCAGGGCGTATCTTTACACGAATTATTCCAAAAACGCGCTGTGCGAAGCCGCGCGGGAAAAGGACGCCCCGCCGTTGATGACGGAAAAAACGAGCATGGCGGACGCCGTGTTGAAGAATTTCGCGGCGAAAGAGCTTGCGGACGAAGTCGGGGGCACGCTTGCCGAAGTAATCGTCGGGCGCGCGGGAACGGTTTCGCCGGAACAGGAAGCGAAGATTCGCGAAGTGCACGAGAAGGTTTTCGACGCGACGCGTAAGGCTTTGGAGGAGGGCGTGACCGCGGAAGCTACGACGGAAACGCTTGAGCTTGCTTTCGACGACGCGGGCGAGCAGGCGGATTCCGCGGCGACGGCGGACGCGACTCGGGAGCACGCGCGCGCGTCGGCGCTTCGAGCGTCTCTCGGAAAAATCTGCGCGGACGTCTCCGAGTTTGTCGCATTGCCGGAAGGGGAGAAAAAGACTATTTCGGCGTTGCTTGAGGAGAAGACGGGGGATTTGTTCGAAATCGCGGGGCGAGTGCTTGAAAAGGAGTTTGTCATCCATCCGGCTATGCGCAGTGATTTCATTTCTCGCGCAGACTACGGCGATTTCGTGAGCGCGGCGAAATTTCAGAAGAGTTTTTGCGAATCGATGAATGCGTTTTTTGGGATAAACGCATCAGGTGAAGCACTCGATTTTGAGCCGATAAAGAAATTGGAGGAAAAAGGAATCGACGTTTCGGGAACATATGCGCGACGCGTCATCGTCGATGCGATGTTCGCGAGTGTGGATGCGGACGGCGTCGCCGAAAATGCGGACGAGGCGACGGTCGAAGTTTCCGACAACGACGCGGAAAAAGAATTTGCGCTTCAATGCGCGGAAATTCTGAAGGCGCAGACGGACGAGGCGACGAAGATTTCGAATGTCGCGCGATCGTGGTCTGTTCTGAAAGGCGCACTTTCTTTTTGGTTCACGGAATACGCGATGAAGCCCGCGTTCGACAACGAGACCAAGAATTACCGCGTTTTTCTGAAAGACGTGAAAAATCCCGCCGGAAGCGTTTTCAAAGAGGCGATCACCAAAGCGCTGCTCGACTATTCTCATGTGCGCGAGGAGCTGCTTCGGGCTCGGCGTGCGCGAGAGGCGGCGAATGCACATCCGTTCAAAATCAAGACGGACTATTGCGTTTCCGGCGAGACGGAGATTCTTGAAACTCGGCTGAGCGCGTTGACGCCGTTCCGGATCAGAAAGAGCTATGCAGGGCGGAATAACGAAAAAGCGTTCATAGAATTTATCGATGCGCAGGAAAACGCGCTTGCGTGGTGGTTCAAGAATCCGGACAGCGGGACGGACGCGTTTTCGCTGATTTACGAGAGCGGGGCGGAGCGCAAAGAAAAAATGTTTTGCCCGGATTGGATTTTGAAGTTCAAAGACGGGCGGATCGGGATTTTCGACACGAAATCCGGAATTACGGCGCAGAATCTTGACGGCCGTGATTGCGGGCTTTTCAAAAAAATCAAAGCGATGAACGAGGCGGCGGGAAAGCGGATTTTCATCGGCGGAATCGTCGTTCCCGCGAACGGAATGTGGTATTACAACGACAGCGAGGTATGCGAATATCACCCGAACGACATCGCGGGTGATTCGAAGTGGAAGAACATGCGGGAATTGTTTTGATAGGCGGCAGTGGCCCGAAAAAATCCGTGTTCGTCGGTGTTTATCCGTGGTTTCTCCCGTCGTTCCCGCGCGCGAGTGAAAAATCTCCCGCGGATTTCGCGTGCTTGGGAGCGGAGACGTCCGCGTTTCCGTCGCGGGAACGCGCGGACGCCGCGCGGAGAAATTTCGTCCGCGGGAAATCGCGTGTCGCGGGAACGAAGGCAGGATTGCCTTCGCCCCCAAGAAAAACTTCCTTTGCCTTCTTTTGACTTCGCGGTTTTTCTTCGCGTCCTTTGCGTTTGAAAAGACGTTCCCGCGCGCGAAAAATCCTCTCGCGGGAACACGCGTTTTCGCGGAGAATGGGGCGCATGGAAAAGCACAAGGACGACGCGAATCTG
>JBJEVP010000305.1:0-5212 GCA_051884475.1 Candidatus Spyradosoma sp. | reverse complement strand
CCGAATCTTCGAAATCCTGAAGAAGTGACGACGCGGCCGCCCGCGCCTCCGGACGCAAAATTCCGTTCCCGCGACGCTTTCTGAAAAATTCATCGCGCATTTTTCATCCAATCCAAAAATCAGAATAATGAATCCCAAAAAAATTCTCGCCTACGCCGCGCTCGCCGCGTGCGCCGTCTCTCCGTTTTTCGCCTTCGCGGAAAAAACCGTTCCCGCGGACGAATCCGCCGCCGCGCCCGCCGCGAAAAAGACTTCGACGCCCGCCGGCTGGACGGACGATTTCGAGGCCGCGAAAAAGCTGGCCGCGGAAACGGACCGCGATCTTTTCGTCCTCTTCACGGGAACGGACTGGTGCTCGTGGTGCATGCGCCTTGAAAAGGAAGTCTTCTCGCAGAAAGGATTCATCGAAAAACTTTCCGAAAAATTCGTTCCCGTGTTCATCGACCGCCCCGAGGACAAGACGCGCCTCTCCGAGCTCGCCGCCGCGCAGAACGAAGAGCTCCTGCGGCGCTACCGCATCGAAGGGTTCCCGACCGTGCTGCTCATGGACGCCGACGGCGACGTGTTCGCGCAGACGGGCTACGTGAAGGGCGGGTCCGAAAACTATCTGAAGCAGACGGACGAACTTCTGGAAAAAGGCAAGAACTCTTCCGAATACAAGACGGCGAAGGCGATCGCCGCCCTGCCCAAGGACGCGCCGGGCCGCATCGCGCGCATCGACGAAATGCTCTCCGCGCTCCCGGTCGAAGACCAGATCCGCAACGCCGACGTCGTCGAGGAAATCCTCGCCGCCGACCCCGACGGCTCGCTCGGCTACCGCGCGAAATATCCGTTCTTCGCGGTCGCGCTCCCGCTCGACAAGGAGTTCCGCGCGCTGATCGCCGAAATCGTCGCCAAGATCGACGAAGACCTCAAGGCGAACGACTTCCCCCGCACCGAGCAGAACGTGAATCTCTTCGCCGCGAAACGCATCGTCGAGCGCAAGGCGGACTTCGCCGCGATGCGCGAAAAGGCGACGAAGGCGCAGCCGCTTTTCCCCGAAAACACGCCCGGCGCGAAAATGATGCGCAGCATTCTCCGCGCCGTCGATTTCTACGACGAACGTTTTCTGATTCCCGCGGAGAAAAACGAGGCGAAATGAAAAAAGGACGCGGACGCGCGGCGGAGAAAAGAAGCGAAGAAACGCCCGCCGCGTCCGTGCCGGCTCTCTCCTTCCGACCATGACACGACACTTCCTGCTCACGACGACGGCGCTCGCCGCCGCGCTTGTCCTCGGCGCCTGCTCCGCGACGACGGAGCCCGCCGAAAGCGGCGGGAACGCCGCCGCGGACGTCTCCGCGCCGGATTTCGAAGGCGAACTCCGACGGGCGCTCGCGACGGGCGACTCCGACCTCGCCGCCTACTTCGCCGAATACGTGCTTTCGCTCGACGAGCTCACCGCCTTCGTCGAAAAGAATTATCCCGCGGGAACGGGCGCCGCGGCGGTCAACGCCGTCAATTCGCCCTCTGAAAACGCGCGCGAAATCCGCTACACGCTCGCGCGCAGGCTGCTGCGCGAAGGCAGGTGGGCGAAGGCGCGCGAATTTTTCCCGGAGGAGCTCCTGCCCGTCTTCAACGCCTACGTCGCCGCGATTCAGCGCGGCTACGATCCCGCGCGCTCCGACGCGGAACGCGCCCGCGGATTCTGGGACGCCGCGCTGATCGTCCGCGCCGACGGCGACGCGCTTTTCCTCGCCGCCGCGGGCCCCGTTTACGTCTCCGGCGGCGAATGGGAGGACAATCCCGTGCTGAAGACGCGTTTCGCGGAAAACCTCGCCGGAGCGGAAGAACGTTCCCGCGCGGAATCGCGCGACGTGTCGCGCTTCGTGAACGACCGCCGCTTCCGCGCCGCGATGCTCGCGCAGAACGCGGCGAGCCTGCTCCCGAACAACGACGCGCGCACCGCCCGCCTGCTCTGCACCGCCGGCGTGTGGCTGCGCTACCGCGACCCGAAGACCGCCGACGCCTTCTACAAATCGCTCGTCATCCGTTGCCCGCAGACCGAAATCGGCAGGCGCTGCGCGGAACTGCGCTGGTTCCCGCCGACGCTCGACTGGACGGACGAACAGGCCTGGGACGGCGGCGCGGGCGAATAAACGCGCCGCGCACGCCCCGTCCGCCGCCGTTCATTGTTCACTGATCACCGCTCCGCCCGTGTTCTTCCCGAGCTTCACCGACGCGCACGCGCACCTGCCCGACGCTCCCGCGCGCGACGCGGAAATCCGCGTTCCCGCGGGAGCGAGGATTCTTCTGAACTCCGTGAAGCCCGCGGACTTCGCCCGCGTCGCCGCGCTCGCGAAAAAATTTCCCGGGCGCGTCGTGCCCGCGTTCGGCGTGCATCCGTGGTTCGCCGAAGAATGGAACGCCGCCGCGGAAAAACTTCTGCGGGAACGCCTCGCCGAAGCCCCGGCGGGCGAAGTCGCCGTAGGAGAAATCGGGCTCGACCGCTGCCGCGGGAACGCCGACGCGCAGGAAGCCGCCTTCCGCGCGCAGCTCGCGCTCGCGGCGGAACTGCGCGTTCCCGCGACCGTGCACTGCGTGCGCGCCTTCGGCAAAACGGAAAGCGTTCTGCGGGAATTTTCCGCCGCGGGAACGCTCCCGCCGATTCTGCTTCACGCCTACGGAGGCTCTCCCGAACAGGCGCGCGCCTTCGCGCGGCTCGGCGAAGTCTTCTTCTCCGCGCCGAGAAAACCGCTTCCGCCCGAATGCGCGCTCGTCCCCGAATCCGACGCGCCCCTGCGGGGCTTTTGAAAGTTGAGAGTTGAAAATTGAAAGTTGAAAATTGAAAGTTGAATCGGCGGCGGCGCCCTGCCGATTTTCGCCGCGCTCGGGGAAATCCTCAGCGACAAGCTTTCCGATCAAAAAACTTTTGCGGAGAAATGATTTTTGGATAAGAATCTGCGGCATACGCGCGTTCCCGCGTCTCCGAAATCCTTTCCGCCCATGCACAACAACTTTTCCGCTTTCGACATCATCGGCCCCGCTATGGTCGGCCCCTCCAGCTCGCACACGGCGGGCGCCGTGCGGCTCGGGCTCCTCGCGCGCGGCATCTGCGGCGGCGCCACGGCGTTTTATCCCAACGTGCTCATCGAGCTTCACGGGTCGTTCGCCGCGACGGGACGCGGGCACGCGACCGACCGCGGAATCGTCGCCGGACTCCTCGGAATGCCGCCCGACGACGAACGCCTGAAGGATTCGCTGACGCTCGCCCGCGAAAACGGAATGAACGTCGAGTTCCGCGACGTCGATCTCGGCGTGAACGCGCACCCGAACACCGCCCGCATCACCTATCTCTTTCCCGACGGGGAACGCCTCTCCGTCACGGGCGCGAGCATCGGCGGCGGGAACGTCGTCATCAGCGAAATCGACGGTTTTTCGACCGATCTCAACGGCGAGCTCGACGCGCTCATCTTCTGGCACATGGACCGCCCGGGATTTCTCGCCCGCGTCACCGGACTGCTCGCCTGCATCGAGGCGAACATCGCCGCGATTCAGACGACGCGCCGCATGCGCAACAGCGAGGCGCTTTCCATCATCAAGACCGACGCGCCGCTGCCCGCCGACTGCATGAGCGTGCTCCGCAAGATTCCCTTCGTGCACCGCCTGCTCGCCGTGCCCAGACTCCCCTGATTCCCGATCTTCAATTCCTCGTTTCCGATGCTCTCCTATTCCACCGCCGAAGAACTCCTCGCGACCTGTTCCCGCGAAAAAATCTCCATCGGAGAACTCGCGCTGCGCCGCGAAATCGAAATGTCCGGGCGTTCCCGCGAAGAGATTTTCTCCAAGATGAAATCGCATTTCCAGACCATGCGCGCCTCCATACGCCGAGGGCTGGAAATCCGCGAAGAATCGCCCAGCGGGCTCTCCGGCGGCGACGCCGCGAAAGTGCTCGAATACGCGAAGAGCGGCGACGCCCTGCTCGGGGAAACGCTCACGAGGCTCGTCGCCTACAGCTGCGCCGTGCTCGAGACGAACGCGCAGTTCGGACGCATCGTCGCGACGCCCACGGCGGGCTCCGCCGGAATCGTTCCCGCCTGCCTCGCGATGCTCGAAGAGACGCGCGGGCTCGACGAAGACACGCTCACGCGGGCGCTCTTCACCGCGAGCGGCGTCGGCGTCGTCATCGCCGGAAACGCGTTTCTCGCGGGAGCGCAGGGCGGCTGTCAGGCGGAAGTCGGCAGCGCCTCGTGCATCGCGGCGGCGGCGATCGTCGAAGCGCTCGGCGGCTCGCCCGAACGCGCCTGCGCGGCGGGAACGTTCGCGCTGATCAACACGCTCGGACTCGTCTGCGATCCGATCGGCGGCTACGTCGAAGTGCCCTGCGTCGCGCGCAACGGAATGTTCGCCGTTCATTCCTGGCTCGCGGCGACGCTCGCGCTCGCGGGCGCGAATCCGCGCGTCACGCTCGACGACGCGATTTTCGCCATGCGCGACGTCGGGCGCCGCATGCCGCGCGAACTCCGCGAAACCTCGCTCGGAGGCCTCGCCGTCTGCCCGAGCTGCACCGGCAGAAAACCGCCCTCCTCCCAGCCTTGACGGGAGACTGCACTGTTCCTCTAAGCTCTCACCCCTCATCTCTCCTCTTTTTTACTGGAAGTCATAGAAG
The DNA here is from genome assembly GCA_051884475.1 of Candidatus Spyradosoma sp. Classification (GTDB taxonomy): domain Bacteria; phylum Verrucomicrobiota; class Verrucomicrobiia; order Opitutales; family UBA953; genus Spyradosoma. The sequence continues at coordinate 567 of JBJEVP010000305.1, read as the reverse complement.
TAAAAAGAAGTTTGAACCGGAAAGGAACAGAAGAGAAAGAAGGAAGAACAATGGATAATTGATAATGGATAACTGATAGTTCTCACTGTGTTTTTTGCCTCGGCAAAAACTTTGAACACTCAATTATTCACTATCCGTTATCCACTATCCACTGCACTGTTCCTCTAACCTCTCATCCCTCATCTCTCCTCTTTTTTCTTATGAGAAAGACTTCTATTTACTTCCATTACTTCCAGTAAAATCCACTATCCATTATCCGTTATCCACTGACTCCGTTTCCGTCCGCGCAAAAAAACGTTCCCGCGGGGATAATCCCCGCGGGAACTCACACATGAAATCTTCAATATTGCTTTGAAGTTCCGGCGGTTCTTCACGCCGCCGAAAGGATTTAAGGAGAGCTTAAAGATTACGGCTTAAAGCTTAAAGAAACCCCGCGGGAACACCCCACGCCTCTTTAAGCTTTAAGCATTAAACTTTAAGCTTTCTTCCGCCGCCTCCGACGCGCCGCGACCAGCGCCAGCGCTCCCGCGCCCGCAAGCAGCCCGAACGCCGAAGGCTCAGGAACCG
>JBJEVP010000304.1:0-5274 GCA_051884475.1 Candidatus Spyradosoma sp. | reverse complement strand
TCACGGAATGCGCTGCTCGTCGAAGTCGATCATGTCGGCGAAGGAGATGATGTCCGTGCGGTCGAGCGCGTCCATCTTGCGCTTGGCGTCTTCGAGCGCCTCGCGCCCCATTTCGCTCATGCCCTTCTGGACGCACTCGCGGTTCCATTTCGCGACGCGCAGATCCTTCGGGAAGATTTCGAGCAGCTTCGCGTCGAGCTTCGCCTCGTCGTTCCCGCATTCGCGCACGGCGTCCACGACCGCCTGCGGGTCCACGCCGAGGTGCAGGCACAGAAAGCGGTCGAAGCCCTTGCAGAAGTTGCGCCGGTAGGATTTCGGCAGCGTTCCCGCGAGGTGCTTGCGGATTTTCGCGATGAAGCGCGGCAGGTGCAGCAGCCCCGTCGCCTTGTGCGGAATGTAGGGCGACGGCAGGTCGAGGCAGATTTCGCCCGTCGCCGTGCTGTAGAGCATGTTCGGGTCGTCGGTGGGTGTCGGCTGAATCATTTCGGAAAAGTTTTTTTTTCAGGAGGTGGAGTCTAAAAGCGCGGGAACGGCGGTCGTTTTTCGTCGCCCAGGCGGGAGACGACGTCCTCGGCGAGCGCGGTCAGCGCGGCGTCGAGCGCGCGCACGTAGGCGGCGTAATCGTTCGGCGCGGAAACGGGAACGCTCGCGCGGAACAGGCGGAAATCGACGGACTTCGCGGCGCTCTCCGCCTTCGGAATCAGCGCGTAGCGCGCGGAAATCTCGACGTTCCCGTCCGGCCTGCCGTCGAAACGTTCGATCGCGACGCGCACGCGCTCCGTCGGAGCGGGCTTCACGCCGCGCGTCGAAGCGACGGCGGAGCAGCGCAGCGCGAGCACGCGCGCGACGCCTCGGGCGAGCGGCTCGCCCCAGCGGTTTTTCTCGCTGCGCGAAATCTCGTTGCCCTCGCGGGTCACGATCTGCGGCACGTCGAGATAGGCGGGGATCGTGATGCGCTCGAACGTCACGTCCGGCAGCTCCGTTCCCGCCGCGACCTCGGACGAGAGCACGAACCGGCGCGTCGGCGCGTCGCCCGATTCCTTCGGGAACACGGAAAAGAGCGGACCGCTGCAGCCCGCGAGAGCGAACGCGGCGAACGCCGGAAGAAGTATTTTTGTCAATGTCTTCATGTTTTTTTTCAAAATCGGCAATGAACGAAGAACGACGCCGGGCGCGGATTCCTTTCCCGTCTGCGGTTTCTCATTTCGACGGAGCCGGGCGCGCGTTCCCGTCCGCGGGAAGATGCGCCTGGAGATAGTCCGCGAGCGCACGCACCGAGCGCGCGGCGTCGTTGATCTGAACGATCGCGTCGCTGAACTCCTGCCCTAACGAACCCTGATTCGGAGAAAGCGCGGTCTGGAACGCGGAGACGGTGGCGCCGATTTCCGAGAGCGTGTCGCGGAGCTCGAAGAGACTCGTCCGGATCTCCTTCGCCACCGGCTCCGCCTGTCCGGAGACGCTCGCGGAGAGCGCGTCGATCTCGCGGATCAGCGCGTTCACGTTCGCCGCGAGCAGACGCAGCTCGGGATCTTCGAGAATCGTCGCGGCGGAATCGGTGATGCGCACCACGTTGTCGTTGATTTTTTTGAACTCGATTTCGGCGAGGCCGCTCTCGAGGCGCTTCGCCGTTCCGCGCAGCTGCGCGGAGAGCCCCGAGAAGTCCGCCGAGGAGACGTCCTTCAGAATCGTCGAAACCGCGTTCATCATTTCCGTCGTGTTCGAGGGAATCGTCGGAATTTCCGGCAGGTCGATGATGTCCGGACCGCCCCGGAACACGGCGACCGTTCCCGGGAAAAAGTCGAGATCCACGTAAAGCAGCCCGGTGACGACGCTCGTCACCTGCAGGCGAGCGCGCAGGCCCAGGCGGATCGCATCGAGCAGCTTCTCGCGGTCGTAGTCCGCCGCCCCGGAGGAATGCTCGATCTCGATGATCACGGGAACGGAAAGATCGTCCGCCCGCTGCCCTTCGAGATGCAGCTTCACGGACTTCACGCTGCCCACCTTCACGCCCTTGAACTTGACGGCGGAACCTATGTCGAGCCCGTTCACCGAGTCCTGAAGATAAATCACGTACTGCGAAGAACGCTGCCCGAAGGACGTGCGTCCGAAAAAGACGACGCAGGCGAAAAGAAGCGCCGCGAAAACGACGACGAACGCGCCGACGGCTGTTTTGTTGACGGGTTTGCTCATGAAATTTTTCTCCGTGTCTCCGATTCCTGATTTCCGTTTCTCGTTCCCGGCCGCTCATTCCGCCCGCCCAGCGTTCCCGCGCGGGAGAGGAACCAGCGGACGTCCTCCCGCGCGTTCGCGCGAAGTTCCCGGGGCGAACCGAGCGCGCCCGCGGTCTTCGTCCCGACGTCGAGAAAAAGCGCACGGTCGCCCACGGCGAAAATGCTGTCCAGCTCGTGCGTGACGATGACGATCGTCGTGCCGAGCGAGTCGCGGATGTTCAGCGTGAGGTCGTCGAGCTCCTTGGAGGCGATCGGGTCGAGTCCCGCGCCGGGTTCGTCGAAAAAAAGAATCTCGGGATCGAGCGCGATCGCGCGGGCGATGGACGCGCGCTTCGCCATGCCGCCGGAGATTTCCGACGGATATTTGTCCTCGGCGGCGGCGAGCCCCACGAGGGAAAGTTTGTACCGCGCGAGCTCGACGCGTTCCCGCGCGCTCAGCGTCGTGTATTCCTCGAGAGGGAGCATCACGTTTTCGAGCAGCGTCATCGAAGACCACAGCGCCCCGCCCTGATACATCACGCCCATGCGGCGCAGCAGCGCGTCGCGCTCCGCGGGCGAGCTCTCTCCGAGATTTTTCCCGAAAAGGAAAACGGAGCCTTCCCGCGGACGCTGAAGCCCGATGAGATGCCGGAGCAGCGAGGATTTCCCGCAGCCGCTCCCGCCCATGATGATGAAGATCTCCCCCGCGCGCACGGTAAAATTCAGATCGCGCATGATCGGCGGCTCGTTCCCGTAGGCCATCGTCAGGTGCCGGACTTCGATCGGCGGCGGCGCGTCTTTCTGCGTTCCCGTGTTCATTTTTTCAGAAGCCCAGAATGTTGAACGCCACGGCGAAAAACCCGTCGCCGATCACGATGAGCGTGATGCCGTGCACGGACGCGGACGTCGCCGCCTCGCCGACGTCCAGCGAGCTTTTCCCCGCGGTCATGCCGCGGTAACAGCCCGCCCACGCGACGAGCCAGCCGAAGACCGACGCCTTGATGAGCCCGGAAAACAGATGCGGCAGGCTCATCGTGAGCACGGTCATGTTCCAGAACTGCTCGAGCGTCACGCCCATCGTCGAGACCACGGCGAGCCCGCCGAGCAGCCCGACGACGTCGGAATAAAGCGTGAGCAGCGGCATCATCAGCGTCAGCGCGACGATGCGCGGGAGCGCGAGATATTCCACGGGGCTGATGCCGAGCACCCGCAGCGCGGAAATCTCCTCGCTCGCCTGCATGCTCCCGATCTGCGCCGCGAACGCCGAGCCCGTGCGCCCGCACATGATGACGCTCGTCATGATCACGCCCATTTCGCGGAACATCGCGATCGCGATGAGGCTCACGACGTAGATGATCGCGCCGAAGCGCTCCAGCTGCATCGCGCCGATGTAGGCGAGGATCATGCCCGTGATGAAGGATATCAGCGAAATGATCGGCAGCGCGTCGATCCCGCAGCTCTGGACGAAATACAGCACGTCGCGGCCGCGGCAGCGCGCGCGGCCCCGGAAAAAATTGCCGAAGGCGCACACCGTTTCGCCCAGAAAATCCAGCTGCCTGCGGAAGTTTTCTCCGAAGCGCGTCACGCGTTCGCCGATGCGGTAAAAAAGATTGCTCTCGTCGATGCGTTCGGCCTCGGCGGAACGCGCGTTCCCGCGCGGCTCGAGCGCCAGCTCCGCGAGCCGGCGCATGTCCTCCGGCAACGAGGACAGATCCGCGTCGATTTCCCGCCCGCGGCAGAGCGAAACGCATTTCAGCAGAAAGCACACGAGGCTGGAATCGTAGGCGGAGACGCCGGAACAGTCGAAACGCAGCGCGCGGATTCCGCGCGTTCCCGCCGCGAGCTCCGCTTCCAGAGCGGACGCCTCCGAAAGCCCGTCCGCCAGCGCCCAGCGCCCGGACGGCCGCACCGTGAGCGTTCCCGCCGCCTCGTCCCGAATCACGGAAACGGGCGGACGCGACAACGGAAGCGGTCTTCTGCGTGGGAAAAATCGCATTTCCCGCAAAAGCTACCCCCCCGCCCATTTTTTAGCGAGAAAAAAAATGCGCGTCGCCGCGGCGAGAGCGGAACGCGCCGCGCCTCACGACGCCCGGCGACGTCTGCGGCGCGTTCCCGCCAGCGCCAGCGCGAACGCGCCCGCGAGCAGCCCGAACGCCGACGGCTCCGGAAGCACCGTTCCCGTCGTCGTTACGGAAAGATTCGTGAGCGTGATGCTTCCGCCCGTCGCAACCGGAAGTTTCGCCGCAAAAACATCTATTTTTTCAAGATTGTCGTTCTTGATTCCCGTGTAGGTCTGAACATCCCCACCGCCGAGAGAAAACGCGCACTCGTATGTTCCTGCCGCTTCTTTCGTCACTATCAATTCAAAAGCGTAAGCAGTATTCGCTTCGGGAGCCGCAAACGCGCTCGAGTAATCCCCGATTTTACTGCCGCCGGCGTTGGTCGCAATACACGTAGAACTTGCCGTGGTTTTATCCCGATTGTATGCGAGCGAAGTAGACGTGAGAAATCCGACCATCGAATTCGTCACGACCGATGCGGAGAAAGTGGTGTCTTTGCTGTTATAGGCATTGTTCAAAGAATTGGCGGACAAAACGGAATCCAGTGTATCTTGCGGGTAAGACTTGCTGTCGAAAAGCCCTAAAACCGTATTGGTGGTGGCTGTTCCTTCGTACAATCCGGACAAAGTCAAATTTCCGGAAATCTTGAAATATTCACCCGCAGATAAAACGACGGGAGAAAAATAGCAGAAAAACATGCTGTCGTATTTCATATTCCCGACGGCTATGGAAACTTCATCGGACGTCAACGTGGGCGCGCCCCCGTTACGGATCGCGTACCAATTTTCGGGGTCGTAGTAAGTCGCGGAGTCGGAGATGTCGATTGCCGCGTGGGCAGCTGGGGCGAGCGTTCCCGCGAGCAGAACGAGCGCGGCGCGGGCGAATTTGTTCGTCGTGATCATGGAGCTTTTTTCCTTGTTTTGGGGTTAAAAAGGCGTGAGGACGGCGATACGGCGGGAAGTCACGAGCGAGGCGCGACGGAAGCGATATCGGTCTCTTGTTGA
>JBJEVP010000303.1:0-5276 GCA_051884475.1 Candidatus Spyradosoma sp. | reverse complement strand
ATGCAAGGTCGGATTTTGCAAAAAAAAAACGCCCGGCAAGCGTTTTCTTGCGGGCCGGAAGAAGGGCTCCCCCAAGCGGACCGCCCGCCGATCTCCAGAAAGGAAAAAAATCTCCGGGCGGATGCGGACCGAAACGCTCGGCGCGGCGTGATTTCCTCCCTTTCTCGCGGAAAGCGGCAAGGCGAATCCGCGTTTTTCAAATAGACATTCGGGCGGAATCGTGGTCTTATGGCGGGAACGCGAATTGCGAACGGACATGAAGATTTCGATCAACGGAGAAACGGCGGAAACTTCCGCGAAAACGCTCGCCGAGCTGGCGAAGGAACTCGGGCTGCCCGAACGGGGCGTCGCCGTCGCGGCGGAGAACCGCGTCGTTCCGCGCGCGGAGTGGGCGGCGTTCCCGCTTCGCGAAAATCTCCCGATCGTCGTCGTCCGCGCGGCGTGCGGCGGCTGAGCCGCGTTCCCGCGACGCGACCGCGAAAATTTCTTATTTTTTCAAACGATGGAAAAACTCATCATCGGCGGCGAAGAATTCACTTCCCGCCTCTTTCTCGGAACGGGAAAATTCGAATCCGACGAAGCGATGGCGCAGGCGATCGCGGCCTCGGGAACGCAGATGGCGACCGTCGCCATGAAGCGCATCCGTCTCGGCGACGCCGGCGACGAAATGCTGCGCCACATTCGGCGGGAACGCGTGCGCGTGCTCCCGAACACGTCCGGCGTGCGCGACGCGGCGGAGGCGGTCTTCGCCGCGCAGATGGCGCGCGAGGCGTTCGAGACGAACTGGCTGAAGCTCGAAATTCATCCCGACCCGCGCTACCTGCTGCCGGACTCCGTCGAGACGCTGAAGGCGACGGAAGAGCTCGCGAAGCTCGGCTTTGTCGTGCTGCCCTACTGCCAGGCCGATCCCGTGCTGTGCCGCCGCCTCGAGGACGCCGGCGCCGCCGCGGTCATGCCGCTCGGCGCGCCGATCGGCTCCAACAAGGGACTGCGCACGCGCGATTTTCTGCGCATCATCGTCGAACAGGCGAGCGTTCCCGTCGTCGTGGACGCGGGCATCGGCGCGCCGAGCCACGCCGCCGAGGCGATGGAGCTGGGCGCGGACGCCTGTCTCGTGAACACGGCGATCGCCGTCGCGGGCGATCCCGTCGCGATGGCGCGCGCGTTCGCGAAGGCGGTGGAGGCCGGCCGCGAGGCCTACGAGGCGGGGCTGTGCGTTCCCGCCGCGGCGGAGGACATGACGGCGAGCGCGAGTTCGCCGCTCACCGCGTTTCTCGACCGCTGAATCTTTTTTTTCGGGAGGCGAGAAAAAATGTTTTCGGAAGAACTGGAAAAAATCTCCTGGGAGGAGACGACGGAGCGCATCCGCTCCGCGACGGACGCCGACGTGCGCCGCGCGCTCGCGAAGGAGCGCTGCGGGTTCGACGATTTTCTCGCGCTGATTTCGCCCGCCGCCGCGCCGCACCTGGAGACGATGGCGCGCCTCAGCCGCCGCCTGACGGAAGAGCGCTTCGGGAAGACGATTTCGATGTTCATCCCGCTCTACCTCACGAACTCGTGCACGAATTCGTGCGTGTACTGCGGCTTCCACGTCGCGAACAGGATGAAGCGGACGATCCTCACCGAAGAGGAGATCGTGCGCGAATACGAGGCGATAAAAAAGCTCGCCCCGTTCGAGAACATTCTGCTCGTCACGGGCGAGAATCCGGCGAAGGCGGGCGTGCCCTATCTCGCCCGCGCGCTCGACCTCGCGAAGCCCTATTTCAGCAATCTCAAGATCGAAGTGATGCCGCTGAAGACGGAGGACTACGCCGAGCTGACGCGCCACGGGCTCAACGGCGTCGTCTGCTTCCAGGAAACGTATCACAAAGCCAATTACAAAATCTACCACCCGCACGGCATGAAGTCGATTTTCGAATGGCGCGTGAACGGCTTCGACCGCATGGGCGCCGCTGGAGTCCACTCCATCGGCATGGGCGTGCTCATCGGCCTGGAGAAGGAATGGCGCACCGACGTGAGCATGATGGCGCTCCACCTGCGCTACCTGCAGAAAAAGTATTGGAAAACCAGATACAGCGTGAATTTTCCGCGCATGCGTCCTTCGGAGAACGGCGGATTCACGCCCAACGTCGTCATCAGCGACCGCGAGCTCGCGCAGGCGACGTTCGCGATGCGGATCTTCGACCACGACGTGGACATCTCCTACTCGACGCGCGAGCCCGCCGCGATCCGCGACGCGATGGCGACGCTCGGCGTCACGACGATGAGCGCCGAAAGCAAGACCGATCCCGGCGGATACTGCTGCTATCCGCAGGCGCTGGAACAGTTCCACGTCAGCGACGAACGCACGGCGAAGGAAGTCGAGCGCGCGTTGCGGGAACGCGGCCGCGAGCCCGTCTGGAAAGACTGGGACGCGTCCCTCGAATGCCGCCGGGAAACCGCGGTCCGCGCCGCGCACTGAACCTTGAACCCCGCACCGCGCGAAGCCGTGTTCGATTTTTCCCGAGAAGAACTCCTGCGCTACAGCCGCCACATTCTGATGCCGGAAATCGGCGTCGAGGGGCAGGAGAAGATCCGCGCCGCGCGCGTGCTCGTCGTCGGCGTCGGCGGGCTCGGCTCGCCGGCGGCGCTCTACCTCGCCGCCGCGGGAACGGGAACGCTCGGGCTGATCGACGGCGACGTCGTGAACCTCTCCAACCTGCAGCGGCAGATCATTCACGCCACGCCGGACGTCGGGCGCGCAAAGGTCGATTCCGCCGAGGAAAAGATACGCGCGCTCAACCCGGACGTCCGCGTCGTGAAGCACCGCGGATTTCTCACCGGCGAAAACGCGGCCGAGCTCGTGAGCGGCTACGATTTCGTCATCGACGCGACGGACAACTTCCCGGTGAAGTTTCTCGTGAACGACGCCTGCGTGCTCGCGGGAAAGCCGTTTTCCGTCGGCGGAATCCTGCGTTTTTCCGCTCAGGTGACGACGCACGTTCCCGGCTCCGCCTGCTACCGCTGCCTCTTCGACGCGCCGCCGCCCGAAGGCTCGACGCCGAGCTGCTCGCAGGCGGGCGTGCTGGGCGCCCTCGCGGGAACGCTCGGCGCGATCCAGGCGACGGAGGCGCTGAAATTCATCACCGGCGCGGGAACGCTTCTCACGAACAGACTCCTCACCTTCGACCTGAAGACGATGGATTTCCTCAGGCTCGACGTTCCGCGCCGCGCCGACTGCCCGCTCTGCGGGAACGCGCCGACGATTCTGCGCGCCGAATGCTCCGCCGATTTTTCCGCTTCCTGCAAAAATGAGTTCTGAAAAAAATTCCGCCGACGCCGTTCCCGCCGAAGGGAACGCGGCCGCTCCGAAGAAAAAGCTTTCGATCATCGTGTTCAGCGGCGACTTCGACAAGCTGTCCGCCGCGTTCACCCTCGCGACGGGCGCCGCCGCCGTCGGGCACGAGGTCAACCTTTTCTTCACGTTCTGGGGCTTCGCCGCCGTCAAGAAAAAGCCGGGCCGCGCCTTCGTCGGCAGGGGGCTGCTCCCGCGCATCTTCGGTTTTCTGATGGGCGGGCTGAAATGCGCTCCCGTGAGCCGGCTGAACTTCTTCGGCGCGAGCCCGAAGATTTTCCGCGCGCTGATGCGCTCCCGCAACGTCGCGACGCTCGAAGAGCTCGTCGCCGCGGCGAAGGCGCTCGGCGTCAATTTTTACGCCTGCGAAATGGCGATGCACGTTCTCGGGCTGGAAAAGTCCGACCTCGTCCGCGAAGTGAAGGACGTGCTCGGCGTCGCGACGTTTCTTGAAATCTCCGAGGGCGGAAGGACGCTCTTCATCTGATGGAAACCCGCCGCCTCGACATCACGCGGGAACACTGCCCGATGACCTTCGTGCTCGTGAAGCTCGAGCTCGCGCGCCTCGCGCCGGGCGACCGCCTCGAAGTGCTTCTCGGCGAAGGCGAACCGCTGAACAACGTGCCCAAAAGCGCCGCCGAACAGGGCTTCCGCGTCCTCTCGGTCGAGCGCGTCTCGCCGACGACCCACCGCGTCCTCATCGAAAAATAGCCGCGCGGGAGTCCGCGAAGACGTTCCCGCAGAAAAAAGAGAGAGGGGAGACGAACGGACGTCTCCCCTCTCTCTTTTTCGTCATGTATTCTCTCAGTTGCCTTCGCTGTAGAGCCACGTCGAAAGGTAGCGCGTTCCCGTGTCGGGAACGATCGCCACGATCGTCTTGCCCGCGTTTTCAGGCTTCGCCGCGAGTTCGAGCGCCGCGAACACCGACGCGCCGGCGGAAATGCCGGTGTGAATGCCTTCTTCCTTGGCGAGACGGCGCGCGGTCGCTCCCGCGTCCTCGTCCTTGACGGGAATCACGCCGTCCACGACCTTCGGGTCGTAGATCTTCGGCACGAAGCCCGCGCCGATGCCCTGAATCTTGTGCGGGCCGGGATTGCCGCCGGAGAGCACCGGAGACGTCGCCGGCTCGACCGCGAAAATCTTGACGGAGGGCTTGCGCTCCTTCAGCGCCTGCCCGATGCCGCTGACCGTGCCGCCCGTGCCGACGCCCGCGACGACGATGTCCACCGTGCCGTCCGTGTCGTTCCAGATTTCGACGCCGGTCGTCCTGCGGTGCGCTTCGGAGTTGGCGAAGTTCTCGAACTGCTGCGGAATGAACGCGCCCGGATTCTGCTCCTTGAGTTCGAGCGCCTTGGCGATCGCGCCCTTCATGCCCTTCGCGCCTTCGGTCAGCACGAGCTCGGCGCCGAGGCTGAGCAGGAACTTGCGGCGTTCGACGCTCATCGTCTCCGGCATCGTCAGAATGAGGCGATAGCCCCTGACGGCGGCGACGAGCGCGAGCCCGATTCCCGTGTTTCCGCTGGTCGGCTCGATGATGAGGCCGCCCTTCTTCAGCTTGCCTTCGGCCTCCGCGGCCTCGATCATGGCGAGCGCGGCACGGTCCTTCACCGACCCGGACGGGTTGTAGAATTCGAGCTTCGCGAGAACGGTCGCCTTCGTTGAATTGATCGCGTTCAGACGCACCAGCGGCGTGTTGCCCACGAGTTCCAGAATATTGTTTGCGATTTTCATGAATTTTTACCTCTTTCGATATAAAAAATTGTCGAATGTTCCTTCAGTCTACTCTTTTTTTCTTAAATGTCTACCAAAAAGATAGAGATTTTGAAAAAAAAAATCGAAACCGCGGAAAATACGGGCCGTTCGCCGAAAAAAAACGATTTCGGGCGGCGAACGCAAAAAACTGCTCGCGCGTTCCCGCGAAAACGGTATTTTCCCGAAACCA
>JBJEVP010000302.1:10670-20527 GCA_051884475.1 Candidatus Spyradosoma sp. | reverse complement strand
TTTCGTTTGGATTCGGAACTGAAAATGAAAATTCGAAATTAAACCTTCCGCGGGAACGCCGCGCAACGGAAATTTTCGCGCGTCCGTCGCGCGCGCGGCCGAACGTTCCCGCCGGGGTTTTTCTCCGCGCGCACGGCTTCCGTCTCGCCTCGCTTTTTTCTCGGGAACGGAAAGGAGAAATGAATTTGTTCTTGCCAAGCGCGCCGTAAAAATTCAAAACGCAACGCTTTATTCATCAGATTCAGCCTTCAGCCGATTCACCAACCATCCGAAAGAATGAAGACTCTTATTATTGCCGAGAAGCCGTCCGTCGCGAAAGACATCGCGAAGGTCGTCAAGGTGCCCGCGAAGGGAGACGTTTTCGAAAACGACGAGTTCGTGATTTCGTCCGCGGTCGGTCATCTCGTCGAACTGTGCGAGCCGGAAGACTATGATTCGAAGTTCAAACGCTGGTCCCGGAAGACGCTTCCCATCGTTCCCGCGAGCTTCAAGATCAGACCTTCGAAGGAAAAGGGTGCCAAGGATCAGTTTCTGAAGCTGAAGAAGCTGATGGCGCGGCCGGACGTCGGCGTCGTGGTCAACGGATGCGACGCCGGGCGCGAGGGCGAGCTGATCTTCGCCTACATCTACGAGCTCGCCGGGAGCAGGCTTCCCGTGAAGCGCCTGTGGCTCACGAGCATGACGCCCTCGGCGATCCGCGAAGGCGTGCGCCATCTGCGCGAGGGCTCGGAGACGGCGGATCTGTGCGCGGCGGCGCGCTGCCGCTCGGAATCGGACTGGCTCATCGGCATGAACGGCACGCGCGCGGTCACGCTCCGCACGTCTCCCGCGGGAGCGGGGCAGGTCGCGACCGTCGGGCGCGTGCAGACGCCGACGCTCTCGCTCATCGTGCAGCGCGAGCTCGACATCCGCAACTTCACGCCGAAGGGCTACTGGCGGCTCGCGGCGGAATTCGGCGTCGCCGCGGGAACGTATGAGGGGCTTTATCAGCGGCCCGACTACAGAAAACCCGCGAAGGGCGAAACGCCCGAAAATCCCGACGACCGCGCCGACCGCATCTGGGACAGGGAGACCGCCGAGCGCGTGCTCGCCGAGTGCCGCGCCTGCGCGACGGGCAAGGTCTCCGAGGAGAAGAAGCGCACGACGGAAGTCTGTCAGCGTCTTTACGATCTGACTACGCTCCAGCGCGAGGCGAACAAGCGTTTCGGCTTTCCCGCGACGAAGACGCTCCAGATCGCCCAGGCCCTTTACGAAAAATACAAGGCGACGACTTACCCGCGCACGGATTCGCGCGCGCTGCCGGAAGACTACGTTCCGACGTGCGTCGGCACGCTCAGGGCGCTCGATTCGACGCGCTTCGGCGCGTTCGCGTCGCGCGTCGTCGAAAACCGCTGGGTGCGGCCGAACCGGCGCATCTTCAACAACGCGGAGGTGAGCGATCACTTCGCGATCATTCCCACGGATCAGCCCCCTTCGAGCCCGCTTCCTCCCGACGAGGCGAAGATCTACGAAATGGTCGTCCGCCGCTTCATCGCCGTGTTTTATCCGCCGGCGGAGTTCGACGTGACGACGCGCGTCACCGAACTCGCGGGAACGCACAGGTTCAGGACCGAGGGCAAGGTGCTCGTCGCGCCGGGCTGGAAGGAAGTCTACGGCAAGGACGAAGGCGCTCCCGAGGACGCGCTGCCTCCGCTGAGCGACGCCGACGGCGGGAACGCGAGGGTCAACGAACTTCAGCTTCAGGAGGAGGCGACGAAGCCGCCCGCCCGCTACACCGAAGCGACGCTGCTCGCCGCGATGGAGAGCGCGGGAAAATTCGTCGAGGACGAAGAGCTCGCCGAAGCGATGAAGGAACGCGGACTCGGCACTCCCGCCACGCGCGCCGGAATCATCGACCACCTCATCCGCACGAAATACATCGAGCGCGCGAACCGCGAGCTCGTGCCCACGGTGAAGGCGGAGCAGCTCATCGCCTTTCTCAAGGTCGCGGGCGTGGATTATCTGACCAGCCCCGCGATGACCGGCGACTGGGAATACAAGCTGCGCCAGGTCTCCGAGGGAAAGCTTTCCCGCCCCGAGTTCATGAAGGGCATCGTCGCGCTCACGCAGCAGATCGTGGACGGCGTGAACGGCGGCGGGAGCGAGGAGCAGTGGACGGAGACCGCGGTCGTTTCTCCGACCGACGGAGCGCCCATGATCGAGAATTACCGCATGTACCGTTCGCAGGACGAGGTCAAGGTCGGAAACGGGCGCGAGTTCCCCGCGCTCGCCGTGTACAAGAACGCGAGCGGGCACAGCATCACGCCCGAGGAACTGGCGGTCCTCGTCGAAAAAGGCGAAATCGGCCCGTTCTCGGATTTCAAGTCGCGTTTCGGAAAGAACTTCACGGCGACGCTGAAGCTCGAGAAGAACGAAAGCGGACTGCTCCGCACGACGTTCGTGTTCCCGCCGCGCGAAGGCGAGGAGGAGAGCTCCGAGCCCGTCGATTTTTCGACCGCTCCGGTCGTCGGAGTCGATCCCGTCACGCAGTGCAAAGTTTATGAGACGCCGAACGGCTACGCGACCAATCCCGCGGAACTTCCCAAGGAGGCGAAAAAGCTCCAGCCCTTCTCGATGAAGAAAAAACTGCTCGGGCTGGACATTCCGCGCGAGCAGGTCGAGAAGCTTCTGCGCGACAAGAAGACGGATCTGCTCAAGGGCTTCACGTCGAACAAGACGAAACGCAAGTTCGACGCGTTTCTGGTGCTGCGTTCGAGCGGAAAGCTCGCCTGGGAGTTCCCGCCGCGCGAGGCCAAGCCCAAGGCGGAGAAGAAGGCGCCCGCCAAGCGCAGGCTCATCAAAAAGCCCGCGAAGAACGAGAATCCCGATTTCGAAGTCGGCTGAGACGCGCGCTCGGATACGGGGGGCGGAGCCTTTTTCTCCGTTCCCGATCGATGAAAAAAAAGCGTTCCCGCGAAACGAAGCGCGGGAACGCTTTTTTTTTCGGCCGCTCACATGCGTTCGAGCGGCTCGATTCCGAGGAGGCGCAGACCGGTTTCGAGAATCGTGCAGGCGCGGGCGCAGAGACGCAGGCGCAGGGCGCGCGCGACGGGATCGTCCGTCATGACTTTGTCCGCGTTGTAGAACGAGGAGAACGCCCCGGCGAGCTCGAAGAGATAGCCGCAGATGTGATGCGGCTTCAGTTCGTCGCAGGCGGTCTGCACGGCGGCGGAGAAGCCGAGGAGCTTTTTCGCGAGCGCGATTTCGGCGTCGGTCGCGGGAACGAGGACTTCGCTTCCCGCGGAGGCTTCCTCGAGCGTCGTTCCCGCCTTGCGGAAGACGCTTCGGATGCGGGCGACCGCGTAGAGCAGGTAGGGCGCGGTGTTGCCTTCGAAGGCGAGCAGACGGTCCCAGGCGAACATGTAGTCGCCCGTGCGGTTCGACATGAGATCGACGTAGCGGATCGCGGCGACGCCGATCGTTTCGGCGATCTTGCGGCGCTCGTCCTCGGGAAGGTCGGGATTTTTCTCGGAAACGATGACGAAGGCGCGTTCGACGGCTTCGGCGACGAGCGCCTTGAGCCGTATCGTTCCGCCTTCCTTCGTCTTCAGCGGCTTGCCGTTCGCGCCGAGGATTTTCCCGAAGGAGACGTGGCGCAGCGACGGGAGCGCGTAGCCCTTGCATCTGAACCATCGCGCCGCCGTGAGGAAGAGCATGCGGAAATGGTCGCACTGGCGGTCGTCGGTGACGTACACGATTTCGTCGGCGCGGAAGTGCTCGACGCGGTAGAGGAGCGTGGCGAGGTCGGTCGAGGCGTAGTTCGAGCCGCCGTCCTTCTTGCGCACGATGAAGGGCGCGGCGTTCTCGTTGTGCCGCGAGTAGCGCGGATCGTCGTCGTTCCAGACGATGAGCGCGCCGTCGTCCTCCTCGGCGATTCCGCACTCGGTCAGTTCCTGGTAGATTCTGCCGACCTTGTCGCGGTAGAAGCTTTCGCCGAGCGTGACGTCGGGCTTCACGCCGAATACGGCGTAGATTTTTTCGCAGGCGGCGTTGGAGACGCGCACGATGCGCTCCCACAGCGCGAGGTTTTCGGCGTCGCCCTGCTGAAGCCTGACGAGCTCGGCGCGGGCGGCGTCGAGCGCCTCGGGGTTTTCCTTGGTGAAGGCGGTGCCGGATTTGTAGAGTTCCTCGAGCTGTTCGAGCGCGGCTTCGTCGTCGTCCGGGAACGTGAAGTTCTTCCGCTTGATTTCGAAAATGAGCACGCCGAAATTCGTTCCCCAGTCGCCGATGTGATTGTCGCGGACGAGGTCCGCGCCGCAGAACGCGAGCAGGCGGGCGACGGATTCGCCGATGTCCATGATGCGCAGATGCCCCACGTGCATCTGCTTCGCCGTGTTGGCGGAAGGATAGTCGATGACGACCTTCTTGCCGCGGTAGGCGGATTCGGCGGAGGCGTGCAGGTCCCCGGCGCCGCGGTAGCGGACGAGCCACTGCGCGAGGAACGCGGGGGAAAGCCTGAAATTGACGAATCCGGGACCGGCGATCGAGACCTCGACGAACGCGTCGTCGAGCTCGCCGGATTTCTTCAGCGCGTCGACGAGCGTTCCCGCGAGCGCGCGGGGATTCGTCCTGGCGCGCTTGGCCTCGGCGAGCACGCCGTTGGCCTGGTAGTCGCCGAAGCGCGGATCGGCGGGACGCATTTCGGGAGAGAACTCCGCCGAAAATCCGTTCGCGGAGGCGACGCGGCGCAGAATCGCGTCCAGTTCTTTCGCGGGATTGAACCAAATTTCCATAGGGCGCACGATTAAAACGTTCCCGCGCCCGCGCCGCAAATTGAAATTTGCGGCGTTCCCGTCACTGAATCCGCAGTCCGCGGTAGATGCGCGGAACGCGCTTGGTGATGGAGACGAGCGCCTCCCACGGAATGCAGTCTCCCCAGGAGCAGAACTCCTCGATGGAGATGCGCGCTCCGCCGCCTTCTCCGATGAGCGTCACGGAGTCGCCGACGGCGATTTCGGGAAGGCCGCTCGCGTCGATGAGCGTCTGGTCCATCGTCACGCGCCCGATGACGGGAACGCGCCGCCCGCGCACGACGACCTCCGCGCGGTTGCTCGCGGCCGTCGGGATGCCGTCTCCGTAGCCGGCGGTGACGACGGCGACGCGCGAGTCCTTCTTCAGCGTGAACGTGCGGTTGTAGCTGACGGGCGTTCCCGCGGGAAGCGTCTTCACGAGACCGACGCGGGAACGGAACGAGAGCACGGGCTCGGGAGAGATTTTTTCGAAGAGCGAGCCCGGCGCGGGCTTCCAGCCGTACTGAAGAATGCCGACGCGCACGGCGTTGAACGGGCGTTCCCGCGAAAAGGTCTCGAGTCCGGCGGAGTTGTCCGCGTGGATCGTGAGGCGTTCCCGCAGCTCCGCGGGGATTTTCTCCACGGCGGCGAGAAAGCGGGCGCGCTGCACGGCGGTGTATTCCGCCGAGGTGTCCGCGCTGGAAAAGTGCGTGAAGACTCCGCGCCAGTCGAGCGCGGGTTCGGCGGCGACGCGGCGGAAGAGCCGCTCCGCCTCCGTGTGCCATGCGCCCATGCGCCCCATTCCCGTGTCCACGGCGACGTTCACGCGCGCGCGGCGGCCGAGCGCCTCCGCGGCCGCGGCGAGCGTCCGCGCCTCGGACTCGTCGGAGACGGCGACGGTCAGCTCGTCGGCGACGGCGGAGGGGATTTCCTCGGGAAGCGTGGGGCCGAGGACGGCGATTTCCGCCTGAGGGGCGATGTAGCGCACGTCCGAGCCTTCGCGCGCGTTCGCCACGGCGAAGCCGTCGATGCCGCACTGCAGGAGCCGCTCGACGATGTGCCCGACGCCGTGCCCGTACGCGTCCGCCTTGACGACGGCGATGTAGCGGATTCGGCCCGGGAGCGAAGCCTTGATTTTTCCGATGTTGCGTTCGAAGGCGGAGAGGTCGATTTCCGCCCAGGCGCGCGGGAGCGAGGAAGTTTCCTTCATTGCGGGAGTCCCTTCGTTTTTCTCATCCGCGATGGCGCTCCGGCGTCCATCGCGCGTAGGAATCGACGGCGGACGTGTTCACGGCGTCGGGTTCGCTTCCGCAGTCGCGCAGAAGGGCGGGAACGTCGGCGAAGACGGCGGGGTCGTTCCGCAGGAGCTCCGCGGGCGCGCAGGCCTCGGCGGCGGCGAAGGCCGGAGGGACCGCGCGGCGGCAGGGAAGAAGAAAGATTTTTTCCGAGGCGAGGGCGTCGGCGTCCGACGTCCTGATTTCCTCGAAGTCCTTTTCGGGAACGCCGTCGCGCACGCGCAGAACGTTCCAGGCGTTCATGCGCGACTCCGCGACGACGACGAAGTTCCGCGCGTCGGCGCGGGCGCGGGAAATCAGATGCGCGACGAGGTTCAGGCCGCGGAACGCGAACACGCGCCGCGCGGGAACGCCGCGCGCGCGGTCGAGCGCGAGCCGGGCGCGTATCGCGGCGGCGGCTATGCGTATGCCGAGAATCGAGCCGGGCCCCTCGCAGAAGAGAAATCCGGCGACGTCGTCCGCGTTCCCGCCGACTTTCTCCGTCGCGGAAAAGACGCCTTCGAGCGCGGCGGACTTTTCTTCGGCGAAGGCGCGCCAGGAGCGCCCGC
Organism: Candidatus Spyradosoma sp.; assembly: GCA_051884475.1. GTDB lineage: Bacteria > Verrucomicrobiota > Verrucomicrobiia > Opitutales > UBA953 > Spyradosoma. Next base: position 13,915 of record JBJEVP010000302.1, on the reverse strand, counting down.
CTTCGCCGAACGTTCCCGCCGCGACGGAGATCGGCGAGGACGCGTCGAGCAGCAAATGATTTTCTGGATTCACGCGCGAAATTGAAAAACTCCGCGCGCGCCGCTTCAAGCCGCAAATGCGCGCCCGACTTCCCGGGCGGCGCCTTCGTCCGGAGCGTCCGCCCTTCGTTTCCGAAAAAAAAAGGAATTTTCCTAAACGTTCCCGCGGCGAGATTTTCCCTCGCGTTCGGCGGGCGGTTGTGAGAATCTTCCTGCTTTCCGGTATGGAGGATTTTTCCAAAGAGAGCGCGGCGGCGACGTCCGCGTGGAAGCATTGGCTGGTGAACGGCGTGGGGGCGGCGTGCCTGCTCTCGGCGCTGACGATGCTGACGACGATCGTCGGATGGAACGTGCCCGAAGAGCAGAGCGTGTGGCTCCGCGCGGGAACGCGCGGCACCGTCGCGCTGTTTTTCCTGCACGAGATTCTGCGGATGATCTTCCGGCAGGAGCCGATATTCCGCCGCTTCGCGAAACATTGGTTCGAGAGTCTGCTCTTTCTGCTCTCGCTGGTGATGGCGGTCGGCTACGAGCCGCTGCAGCGGTGCCTCGCACTCGCGTTCCCGGACGCGTCTCCGCACACGCTGCGCACGGCGTATTCCGCCGTGCTGAACGCGCTGATTCTGTGGACGCTCGTGCTGCGCGGGATACGGTTCAGAAAATCCTTTCTTCAGGGGCTTCCGCTGACGCCCGGGCGCGTGTTCATTCTGAGCTTCGTCTTTCTCATCGCCGCGGGAACGCTGCTGCTGAAGACGCCGAACGCGAGCGTCTCGGGAATCTCGTGGTGCGACGCGCTGTTTCTCTCCACGAGCGCGGTGTGCGTGACGGGGCTTTCTCCGTTCGACGTCGCGCTCGAACTGACGTTCCACGGGCAGTGCATCGTGCTGATTCTGCTGCAGCTCGGAGGACTGGGCGTGATGTCCATCACCTACTTCTTCGCCTATTTCTTCGCGGGAGGGCTTTCGCTGAAGAACCGCTTCGACTTTCAGGACCTCTTCAGCGAGGAAAACATCGGGCAGATCGGGACCGTGCTCGCGGTGATCGTCGGATTCACGTTCGCGGCGGAGGCGGCGGGAGCGGTCGCGATTTATTTTTCCTCCTCCGACCTGCTGGCCGCCTCGGAGCGCCCGGTGTTCTTCGCCGTGTTTCACGCGATATCCGCGTTCTGCAACGCGGGGCTTTCCTGCATGCCCGGAGCGATGACGGATCCGCGCCTGTGCTCGAACATGGCGATGATCTCCTCCGTGTTTTCGATGTGCATCATCGGCGGGCTGGGCTTCCCCGTGATAAAGAACTTCTGGATGTTCTTCGCGGACAAGCTCCGTTCGCGCCTTCGCCGCAGGAAGGCGGAGCACGTTCCCGTGAGGCTCACGACGCACACGAAGATCGTGCTCACGACTTCGTTCGGGCTGCTCGCGTTCGGTTTTCTCGCGTTCTATCTTCTGGACTGGACGGACTGGGGCGGCGATTCGCTTCTGCGCGCGTTCTTCCTCGCGGGAACGTCCCGCACGGCGGGCTTCGACATCGGCCCGACGGACGAAATCACGCCCGCGGCCAAGATGCTGCTCATGGCGCTGATGTTCATCGGCGGCAGCCCGTTTTCCACGGCGGGCGGCATCAAGACGACGACCTTCGCCGTCGCCGTGCTTTCCCTGCGGCAGTTCGTGCTCGGGCGCCGCGATCTTGAGGTCTTCGGGCGGCGGCTCAACAGCGACTTCGCGAATCAGGCGCTCGCCATCGTGCTGATGGGGCTGTTCATGGTGTTCGTCGTCACGGTCACGCTCTGCGTGCTTCATCCGGACATCAGTTTCGTGAATCTGACGTTCGAGGCCGTCTCCGCGGTCGGGACGGTCGGGCTTTCCTGCGGCGTGACTCCGCACCTCTGCGATCCCGCGAAATACGTGCTCGCGGCGGCGATGTTCGTCGGGAGAATCGGAGTTCTGCTCTTCATCACCTCGTTCCTGCCGCGCCGTCGGACGGCGGCGACGGCCCGCCTTCCGGAAACGACCATCGTGCTTTCCTGAAAAATCTTCTCCGCCATGATTTCCGTCGATCTGATTTCCTTCGCCGCGATTCTGCTTCTCTGCGCGCTCGCTCTCGGGCTGGTGGCGTGGTGGTATTACGACCGCCGCGAGCGCCTGATGAACGACCATCGGCGCCACCGCACGGTCTTTCACTGCATCCGCTGCGGCAAGGTGTATTCCCGGGCGCGGCGGCGCGAAGTCTCCGTATGCCCGCGCTGCGGCTTCAGGAACACGCGGCTGAAGTTCTGAGCGCCCGCGCGCGGGAACGCCTCAGAGCCTCGTGAAGCGGGCGGCGGGAACGGCGGGTGCGGGAGCGGCGAGCCCCTCGGGCGTGAACGCGGCGCGGGGGAGGCGCAGGTTCATCGCGGCGGAGCGGACCACGAATTCGTCCTTGTCGCGCGTGGTCTCGTCCCGCAGCTCCAGTTCGCGTATCGTGTACTGGTCCTGCACTTTCTGCACTCCGGAGAGCGAAAACGTCTTTCGGATTTTTCCGTCGGCGTCGAAGACTTCGGCGGAGACGAGCGCGTTGTACACCCGGTCGAAGCCGATGCGCACGCGGGAGACGTCCGGATGCGCCGCGCGGAAATCCTCCGGCGGCGTCATCTTGAAGAAATGCACGGGGCGTCCCCGGAAGCGTTTCGTGCGCTCGTATTCGGCACCGGGCCAATAGACGAAGGGCGTCTGCAGGTCGAACGGCGCGAAAATCAGATCGTCGAAAAACGGGCGCGTGGAAAGCTCGTCGAGGCGCACGGGGCGGTTCTCCCCGTCGAGCGTCCAGAGTTCGGGCGACTTTCCGCCGCGCAGGAGAAACTTTTTCGCGGGAGCGTTCGTCTCGGAAAGTGCGCGGATTTCGATGCGCAGAACGGGCGCGTCGGACTCCCAGGCGGCGTAGAGCGTTCCCGCGAAATACTTTTCCTCGTCGCTTTTGCGCGGGCGGTGCGTGATCGTGAACTTCATGCAGGCGTCGCCGCTCATGCGGAAGGCGCGGAATTCGTCGAGCACGGCGGCGGCTTCGGCGGGTTCGAGCCTGCGGAAGTCGGACTGCGCGAAGAGCGCCGCGGGAACGGCCGCGAACAGAAAAAGCGTCAGGATGCGGAAAATCTTCATTTTGGAAGATTAAAGCGGAATTTTCTCCGTTGTCCAAAACCTTTTCGCGGCCCCGAAGGGTCTCTTTTCCCGCGAAGA
>JBJEVP010000302.1:0-10570 GCA_051884475.1 Candidatus Spyradosoma sp. | reverse complement strand
GGGCGTCATTCGCGCGCGAGCGCGAGGCACAGCAGCGTGTTCGCGTTGAAGAGCGCGTGGACGAGCACGGGGGCGGCGAGGCGTCCGGTCGTTTCGTAGGCGAGACAGAGCACGCATCCGAGCAGAGTCAGCGGAAGGTAGGACGCGGGCGCGTCGTGCATCAGCGCGAAGATCACGCTCGAGACGAGCGCCGCGGGAACGGCGGAGATTCTGCCTTTGAGAAGCCGGTAAAGCCCGGCGCGGAAGATGATTTCCTCGATGACGGGCGTGAACGCCGCGATCGCGGGGACGCACAGCGCGACGACGAGCGGGTCGCTTCGTCCGAGCGCGTTCACGAGCTCCTGGTTTTCGGAAAAGAGCTCGCGCAGATTTTCCGGCAGGAAGACCGTCGCGATCCTGACGAGGACCGCGGCGACGACGACCGCGAAGAATCCCGTCGCGAACAGCGCGGGAACGCCGAACGGATTCGTCGGGGAGAGCCAGCCGCGCGGACGCCGTTCCTTCGGCGCGTCGAAGCTCGGCGGGAACGCCTCCGGAAAAATAAGCCGCGCGGCGATCAGCGCCGCGAGCGAGAGCGTCTGAATCGCGGGAATGAGCGCCTGAGGCTTGTCCGCGAAGTCGAAGTCGGGAAAGAGCGCCCGCGCGACGGAGGTGCACAGCAGACTCGAGCCGACCAGGCAGAAGATGCAGATTCCCGCGAAGGCGAGGGCGCCCGCGCTTCGGGCGTTCCACGCGGGAACGGTCGCCCGCGGCGCGTTGCGGACCGCGGAGCGCACCTGCGCGACGACGGCGGCCAGACCGAGCAGCGTGAGCAGGATCTGCAGGATCACGGGAACGGAGATGTTTTCGGGAGGCATTTCTTCGTCCGAATGATGAACGGCGGCGCGGACGTGTCCACAAAAAAAATCCGCGCGCGGCGTCAGCGGAGTTCGTAGACGACGGGAACGACGAAGGCGGCGGGGAGCGCGGGGCGGAGTTCGGCGGGAACGGAAAAGTCCTTCGCGACGCGGCGCAGCGTTTCGAGCGCGCCGGCGGTCAGCGACGCGTGCGCCGCGCCCGGAAACGCGTAAAAATCCGCGATCGCTCCGTCGGCGTCGAGCGCGACGCGTACGCGCACCGTTCCCGTGCGCCCCGCGCGGCGAGCGGCTTTCGGGTAGAATTTTTCGCGGGAGACGGCGTCGGCGAGCAGCCCGTAAAGCGAACGCTCGGCGGCTTCGCGCGCGCGGAGTTCGGCGGAATCGTCCCGCGGAGGCGGCTCGGGCTCGGGAACGGCTTCGGCCTTCGGCGGTTCCGGCGGCGCGGCGTCTTCGGGCTCGGGCGGAGTCGCTTCGGGTTCGGGCTCGGGCGGAGGTTCGGAGATTTCGCGCGGAGCGGCGTCCTCGATTTTTTCCTGCGGGCGCGGCGGCGGTTCGGGAACGCGTTCGGCGGGCGGCGGCGTTTCCTCGGGCGCGGATTCGGGAAGATTCTGCGGAGGCGGCTCGGGCGCGGGAACGAAATTTTCGAGACGCACGGCGATTTTCGCCGGGATTTCGGGAAGGCGCTCCGCCGCGTCCGTCTCCGCCGTCTCGGGCGGGCGGCGCGCGAAAAGCGCGAGCGTTCCCGCGAAGAGCGCGACGCAGACGGCTCCCGAAAGCGCGGAGCTGAGACGCTCGACGTCCTCAGCGATTTTTTTCGACCATGAAGACAAGCTGTTCATTGCCCTGCTTTCTCGCGGCGTTCATCAGCGCCATGACGACGCCGAACGGCGCGCCTTCGTCGGAAAAGACCTCGAAGCGCTTTTCCGCGTTCTCCGCGAAAAGACGCCCGAAGGAGTCGGGCGGCGTTTCCGCGCCGTCGAAAAACACCGTTCCGGCGGCGTCCACGGTGACGGCACAGACGGGGCGCTTCTCGTCTTCGGCGACGATTTTCGCGGCGTCGGCGTCGGGCAGCGCGACTTCGAATTTCGGCTTCACGAAGGTCGTCGCGACGATGAAGAAAATGAGGAGCATGAAGATGACGTCGATGAGCGGCGTCAGCTCGATTCCGGATTCGTCCTCGATTTCGAATTCGTCGATGCGGTGAAATTTCATCTCGCGTGCGGGGGCGTTTTTTCGTCGCCCGCGGCGCGGTCGCGGCTTTTCGCGAGCGCGACGGCGCGGTAGGAAAATTCCACGGCGACGATCATGAATCCGAGCATTTTGTGCTTCAGGTAAAAGGTCACGGCGAGCGTGGGCACGGCGATTCCGATTCCCGCGACGGTCGTCCACAGCGCGTGCCCGATGCCGAGCGCGAGCCCCGCGTTGTCCGCGACGGCGTTCCCGCCGTTCTGCCCGATCGCCTCGAACACCTGAATGATTCCGAGCACGGTGCCGAGGAGCCCGAGCATGGGCGCGGTCGCGGTGATGAGGCGCAGAATCGTGAAGTCCCGCTTGGTGTCGTGAAACGAGCGGTGAAAGAGATACGAGGATTCGGCGCGGAGGTCGTCGGAGTGGTGGCGGTGCTTGAGCGCGATTTCGCGGACGACGCGGACGATGGGATTCTTCGCGCAGTCCGAGCGTTCGAGCAGAAGCTCGGGCGCTCCGTTCTCGACGCGTCTGAAGAAGCGGCGGAATTGCAGCTCCGTGAAGCAGAATTTCAGATGGACCTTGACGGAGAGAAACACGGCGGCGAAGGCCGCGAGCGCGAGCGGAATTCCGACGGGTCCGAGTTTTTCGTAATAGGCGGTGAACATGGGAAAAGGGAAAATTGAATACGGAAAGCGGAAAATGAGGAGCGGCGGCCGAAGAAGTTTTTCGAAGACTTTCGCCGGGCGCGACCCCGCGCTGTTTTTGTCGCTCCCGCTTTTCCGAGCTCTCGGCCTTAAGCTTTAATCTTTCTGTTCATATTTCGATTCGGTAGGTGGCGAGGAGGGAAAGAAATTCGAGGTCGTGCGTGATGAGCAGAACGGTGTTCCCGGCGCGGACGTAGTCGCGCAGCAGCCCGGCGATGACGCGCATGTTGCGCCCGTCGAGTCCGCTCGTCGGCTCGTCGAGCACGAGCAGTGACGGGTGCTTCATCAGGGCGGAGGCGACGACGAGGCGCTGTTTTTCTCCGCCGGAGAGCGACTGCGGATGGCGTTCCCGCTTGTCCGCGAGGCCGATTTTTTCGAGCAGATCGGCGGCCTCCGCTTCGGCGGATTCCTTCGGGAGTGCCGAAGCGGAAATCAGCTCCTCCTCGACCGTGCGCATGTAGAGCTGCACGTCGGTGTTCTGCATGACGAATCCGGAAATTTCGAGCAGGGCGCGCGGCGTCGCGGGAACGCCGTCGCGCAGGATTCTTCCGCCGTTCCCGCGCTTCGGCTTCAGCAGCCCGGAAACGATTTTCGCGAACGTGGTCTTTCCCGCGCCGTTGCGCCCGACGATCGCCGTGATCGCTCCGGCGGGAACGCGGAAGTCCCGCGCGCCGTCGAATATCTTTTTCCCTTTTTTCGAATACGCGAACTCGATTCCTTCGCACGCGAGCGCCGCGGGCGCGTCGGCGGGAACGTCGCGCAGGGGCGGATCTTCGTCCACGTCGATCGCGCGCAGGCCGAGCTTTTCCGCGTCCGTTCCCGCGCGGAGACGCGCGAGCGCGTCGCCGTTCCCGCCCTCGACGCGGCGGACGATTTTTCCCTCGTCGAGAATGAGAATCTTGTCGGGCACGCCTTCGAGCCAGTAGAGCCGATGATCGACGATGACGAGGGAAAAGCCTTCGCGCTTGAGCTCGCGGCAGAGCGCGGCGAGTTCCCGCGTCGCCTCGGGCGAGAGGTTCGCCGTCGGTTCGTCGAACACGAGCAGGCGCGGGCGCATGGCGACGGCGGAGGCGATCACGGTCTTCTGCTTTTCTCCGGAGGAAAGCTCGAAAAGACTGCGGGAGCGCAGGTGTCCGAGCCCGAGCCTCGCGATCGCCGCGTCCGTGCGCGCGAGGATTTCCTCGCCCGAATCGAGCCGCCATTCGAGCGCGCCGGAAACGTCGCTCTCGACCGTCATCGAAAGGAACTGCGAGTCGGGATTCTGAAACACGGAGCCGACGCTCTCGGAGACTTCGGCGAGGGAACGCGGCGCGGCGCCGAGAATTTCGACCTCGCCCGAGAGCTCGCCCCGGAAGTGAAACGGAATCAGCCCGTTGAGCACGCGCAGCAGCGTGCTCTTGCCGCAGCCGGACGGCCCGGAGACGAGCAGCGCCTCGCCTTCTTCGAGCGAGAAGGAAATGTCCGTCAGCGCGGGCTTCGACGCGAACGGATAACGGTAGGAAAGATTTTTTACGGAAAGGACGGACACGGGAGAAATGAAAACGGAGGATGAAGAACGGAGGACGGAAGCCGCGCGCTCACGGAGCGGAGGCGGAGAAGTTCAGCGCGAGCGCCGCGCCGGCGCACGAGAGCGCGAACGCGAGCGTCAGCGCGTCGCGGGAACGCAGCGGACGTGCGGGAACGCCGACGCCGCGGCGCTCGTAGCCCACGCGCCGCACTTCGCACATCAGCACGAGGTTGTCCGCGATGCGCAGCGTGCGCACGCACACGGGAACGACGAGCAGTCGCAGGAAGTCCCTCGGCGCGAGCAGCATCGAGAGAAAGTTCATCTTCCTGCGGCGCACGCGCAGGCTTTCGTAAAGTTCGCGCAGGTCGTTCACGAAGCTCGGCACGAAGCGGCAGCACACCATGAGCGGGACGAACACGATGCGCGGCAGGCGCAGGCGCCGCATCACCGCGACGAACTCCGCGTTGTCGAAGCTCAGCCCGAGCGCGAGAAAGACGTTCATGCTCACGCAGATGCGCATGAACGGCAGCAGCACGGTGGAACACGCCTGCGCGTCGAGCGCCTCCGCGAGGCGGCGCAGCCCCGTTTCCGCGTTTCCGGCGGGAACGGCGCGCGCACAGAACTCCAGCGCCGCGACGAACGCGGGAATGAACGCGAAGGCGACGCCGAGCATCAGCGCCGTCGCCGCGTACATCGCCGCGACGGGCTTCGCGCGGCGGAGATTCAGCACGTAGGCGAGCGTCAGCGCGTTCAGCGCGACGAGCGCCCGCCAGTCGCTCAGCAGAATCGCGCAGCTCGTCGCAGTCACCGAAACGAAGAGTTTCGTGCGCATGTCGAGCGAGGCGACGAAGGGGCGTTCCCGCGAGGGAACGCGTTCAGTTTTCTCGGATGAGTCCGGCATGGCGAAGTTCCTTCACGAATTTGTATCCGGCGGGAAGCCCGACGACGACGCTCCCGACGTAGCCCAGCGCGATCATGAACGCTCCCGCCGCGAAGAGCTGCAGGTTTTCCCGCATCACGAACCAGCTGAATCCGAGCGCGATCGCGCGCGAAAGCAGGTCGTACGTCGCCACGCCGACGAGCACGCTCGGCGCGTTGCGGTAGCCGCCCGCGGCGGCGACGACGAGATCGCTCGCCAGCGCCGCGAGAACGTTCGCGGGAGCGAGCAGTACGAGCATCGATCCCGACATGAAGAACGAGATCACGACGTTGACGAAGCAGTAGAGACTGAGCACGCCGAATTTGCGCACGCGGCAGACGAGGACGATCAGCAGCGCCGTCGTCAGCCCGTTGCGGACGAAGAGCGAGACCGGGTTCGGCCCGCCGCCGACGAGCCCGATCGCGAGCGACGAAAGGCGGATGAGGGCGGAAAAGATTCCCACGAGCACGAGGTGCTCCGTCGTCCAGTAGAATTTCCTGAGAAGCGGCGTTCCCGCGGGCGCCGCGCTTGCCGTTTCCGTGTTCATGACGCGGCGGGAACGTTCGCGGATTCGCGGGCGGCGCCGTGTCCGAGACGGTCGCCGACGCGCATGAGCATGCCGAGCACGAGCGGAATCAGCGTCGTGTGCCAGTATTCGCCTAGCGGCGCGAGCGTGAAGCGGGAACGCGCCGCTCCCGCGTCGGGAACGAGGATTCCCGCGCGCGTCCAGTTTTCCCACACTTCGCGCGCCGCGGGAGAGTCGAGCGCGGGAGAAATTTCGGCGGGTTCGAGAAATCCGAGTTCGAGCTGATGGGTGACGGCGTTCTTGAAGCGGATTCCGGGATTGTCGGGAACGGCGACCATGAGCCCCTTTTTCCCTGCGGCGACGGTCTCGGAATATTTCTTCAGATCCATGATCTGCATGAAGCTGAATCCGCCGAGGAATCCGCCCGCGCGTGAGCCGAAGGGCAGCACTTCCATGCCCGTCTTCGTGCCGTGGTTGTAGAGATTGCGTTCGAGCGGCGTGCGTCCCCAATGCGTCATCGAGAGCCGCCGCCAGCCGAGCGCCGAAAGGCGTTCCCGCGCGTGCATGAACAGCGCGAAGCGTTCGTCGAAGGAAAGTTCTCCGCCCGCCTTGGCGAGGCGCGTTCCCGGAAGCAGCTTGAGCTGGTAGAGGTCCGCGCCGTCCACGGGAACGCGGTTCGCGATGATGTCGAGGTCCTCGGCCCAGAGTTCGGGAGTCTGCCCCGGAAGTCCGTAGATGAAGTCGAGCATGAGCGAAACGCGGTCGCCGCCGATTTTCTTCACGAGCGCGAGGCGTTCGACGAGTTCCTCCTTGGACATGAGGCGCCCGAGGCGGCGGCGCAGCGCGGTGTCGAACGTCTGCACGCCGAAGGAAAAGCGCGTCGCGCCGGCGTCGACGCAGGCGCGTATCTTTTCCTCGTCGAATCCGCTCGTGCGCCCTTCGACGGTGAACTCGCAGTCCGAGGAGATTCGGAAGCGGGAACGGATGAATGAAATGAGCGCGGCGAGATTTTTCGCGGAAAGGTCCGTCGGCGTGCCTCCGCCGAAATAGACGACGCCGATTTCCTCCTCGGCGAGGCGCGGGGACGCGACGAGCGCGTCGCGCATTTCCTTGAGCACGGTCGCCGTGTAGGCGTCGAGGTCGGACTCGCGCGTCGCGTTGGAGTAGAACGAGCAGAACGCGCAGCGGTGCAGGCAGAACGGCACGTGAACGTAGAGCGCGCGCCGCGCGGAGCGGCCGGGCGCGGCGGCCGCGGCGAGCCACGCCTTCTGCGGATCCGGCGGCGGAGCGGCGTTCCCGCCGCGGCGGAAATTCGACGTGTGGTCGAAATGTTTTTTTTCCTCCAGGCGGGCGATGACTTCCTCCGGCGTTTCGGGAAACAGAAAATCGTCGAACATGGGAATGTGTCGGGTTCGGATGGTCGGCGCGGGCGTTCCCGCCGTCAGCGGGCGAAATTTTCGAAGGCCTTTTTGGCGGCGGCGAGGTCCGCGGCGTCGGGGTGCTTTGCGGCTTCCTCCCAGCGGCGGAGGCGTTCGGGATTGGGCGCGTGCGGATGCTCCGGCGGGAGCTTGCTCATCCACTCCGTCAGCTTCGGATCGATCGCGCCCTGGCACCAGAATTTCGCGACGACTTCGCAGCCTTCTCCCAGCAGCGAGACGCCGCCCTCGAAGGATTTCTTCGCGTGGTCGGATTCCGGGAACGCGCCGAGCGTGAAGAACACGCCGACTTTCTTCCCGCGGATTTTCGGCAGATAGGCCGCCATTTCCGCGTTCGCCGTGCCTTTGTCCACCCAGTAGCCTACGGCGACGAAGTCGTAGGCGTCGGGATCGGGCGCGTTTTCCACGGGAAAGATTTCCGTTCCCGCGGGCATGACGGAGAGAACCGCTTCCGCGATTTTCTTCGTGTTTCCGGTTTTCGATGAATAAACGATCAGTGATTTCATGGTCGGTGGGATGGTGGATGGTGTAAGGTGTAGGGTGTAAGGTGTAGGGTGTAAGGTGTGGGGTGGAATGTGGAAGGTGTAGAGCGGAAGGATTCAGAAATCGTATTTCAGAGAGACCCACCAGCTCCGCCCCGGCTGCGCGTAGCTCAGGTTCGGCAGTTCGTAGCGCGTGTCCGCGATGTTGTCCACGCCGAGCGCGAGCGTGAGTTTCGAGAAATACGGGGTTCTGCGCTCGGGCGTGATGTCCACTCCGAACGAGAAATTGAAGGTCGCCCAGCCCGCGGTGCGTTCGACGGAGACGGAGCCGTCTGCGTTTTCGACGTTTTCCTTTGAGGCGGAATTGGCGCGCATGTTGAAGTCCGCCCACCAGTCGCGGTTCGATTCGGAATAGGCGCCGCGCACGCCGAGCTTGCCGAAGAGCTCCGGCTGTCCCGTGTCGTAGGTGGCGCCGGATTCGTTTTCGAAGCGGCGCCGCAGGAAGGTCGCGACCGCGTAGGGCGTGAGCGTCGAGTCCTTTCCGAGCCCGAGTTCCCAGGACGCCGCGAGTTCCGCGCCGAAGCTCTTCGCCGAATCGTAGTTGACGAACCAGACTTCGTCGCCCGTCGCCGAATCGCCCTCGGTGCGCGTGCCGATGTAGTCGCGCGAATCCGTGCAGAAGAGCGTCGCGTCGAGCCTGGCGCCGCCGCGTTCGTAGCGCGCTCCGAGCTCGCAGCTGACGCTTTTTTCCGGATCGAGATCCGGGTTCGCGTGCGTGACCGATCCCGCCATCGCCGATCCGATGTAGAGTTCGTTCACGGAAGCGTAGCGGTAGCCCTGAGCGACGGTCGCGCGGAACGTCCAGTCTTCGAGCTGAGAGTTGACGAGCGAGACCGAGAACGTCGCGTTCGCGTCCTCGTCGCTCTCGCCCGGATCTTCGGAGAGCGTTTCCGTTCCCGCCTTGCGGTTGACGAGGCGGGAACGCTTTCGGTTCAGCTCGTTTCTGACGTAGGTGCCGCGCGCGCCGAGCACGAGCTCCCAGCCCTCGGCGAAGTTCCATTCGTCCTGCGCGAAAACCGCCGCCGTGAGCACGTCCGCCCTGTAGCGGTTGAAGGTCGTCTGGTCCGCCATGACGCTCGTCGTGCCGCTCATGGCGTTTCTCATCGTGCCGTAGACCGCCGTCGCCTCGTCGGAGTCGAGCTTCACGTAGTCCACCTGCGCGCCGACGATGATGTAGTGCTCCTCGCCGAACGCGAAGTCCGCCTGCGCCTCCGCGCCGTAGGAATAATGCGCGTTGTCGCGGTCGGCGTTCACGTTCACGTCGACGTTCATCGGCCCCGCGGCCTGGCGCGTCGTGATGTCCTGCAGAAAGCGTTTGTCCGTCTTCTGCGCGTAGGCGTCGAGGCGGAATCTGACGAAGGTGTCCGAAACGTCCTTCACTTCGAGAAAGAGCGCCGCCTTCTCTCGGTCCCAGTCGGGAAGCGACATGCGGATGTCCGCGTCGCCTGTGTAGACCTCGGAGCTCCCGCGGAACGACTCGAACTTAGCGCCGAGCTTCGCCTTTTCCGAAAGGTCGTAGGCGAGAAACGCGCCCGCGTTCTGAAAGCGCCAGCTCGTGTCCGCCACGCGCCCGTCGGGCGATTCGACGTCGCCGTGATCTTCGTCGGACCACGAGACGCGCGCCGAAAAAGCGCCGTAGCGCGCGTTCAGGTCGTAAAACTGGTCGAGCCCGCGCGTTCCCGTGTCGCCGCGCACGCCGGCGCCGCCGTGCGCGCCTTCTTCGCCGGATTTCTTCGTGATGATGTTCACCACGCCGCCGATCGCCTCCGAGCCGTAGAGCACGGAGGCCGGACCCTTGATGACTTCGGCGCGCTCGATGTCCTGCACGGAAATCAGCAGCGGGGCGCCGTTCATGCCTTTCGTCTCGGAAATCTTCTGACCGTCCACCAGGACGAGCACTCGCTGGTTGCTTTCGCCGCGGATGTTGATCTGCTTGAAGCCCGCCGATCCCGTGGATTCGATCTGCACGCCGGGAACGTCGGAGAGAACGTCGGCGATCGTCGCCGCCGCGCTTTTCGTCACGGCGTCGCCTTCGACGACGGAGACGCTCATCGGCACGTCCGCCATCTCCATCTCGTGCTTGGCGGCGGTGACGCGCACCGCTTTGCCGGTTTTCGCTTCGGATTCGTCTTCTCCCGCGTTCGCGGGAACGGCGTTTTCGTTTTTTTCGGATTCCGCGGGCGGGGCGTCGTTCGCGGCGGGAGCCGCCGATTCGCCCGCGAGCGCGGGAACGCAGGAGAGCAGGGCCGCTCCCGCGAAAATCAGAAAGGACTGTCTGAGTTGCATTTTTTTGTTCTCGTCGTGTCGCGCACTCCGGTCTGTCCGGTCGCGGGCGAGAATTTTTTTTGTCGGCGCTCCTTGGTTCGGTGGCGTGCGTTCATCGCGGGAGGCGAATTTTCTGCTTCACCTCGATCTGCATGACTTTGCCGTCGTGGACGACCACGGTGAGCTCTCCGAACCGGAGTTCGGAAAGCTGCTTCACGATCTGATCGACGATTTCCTGCGGCAACTTGTTCATGCGCGAATGAGGCCGAGAATAAAAATGAGACTCATTCTTAGTGTCAAGCGTTTTCGCGAAAAAAATGGATGACGGACAATTCCCGCCTTGTTTTTGAAACACGGATCGAACGGATGAAGACAGATCTTCCTCTCGGCTCTCCTCTTCCCTTCAACGCAAAGAACGCAAAGGAAACCGCGAAGTTAAAGGAAGTAAAAAGAAGTTTGTGGGGAAGCGTGCGAATGTCCGCGGGAACGCCTTTCCTTACACACTACACATTACACCTTACACCCTCCACACTACACCTTACACCGCGCGCGAACGCGCGCGCCTCACCACGCGAAGCGCACGCCGACGTTCGCGTTCAGGTTCGTCTCGTCTTCGCGCAGCTCCG
>JBJEVP010000301.1:0-5315 GCA_051884475.1 Candidatus Spyradosoma sp. | reverse complement strand
CGCCGCGGATGAAAGCGCGAAAAACCGCCGCGCCGCGGGAACGCCGTCGCGCGCGAGAAAAAAGAAAACTTTACAGAACGAACGTTCTGTATAAAATAAATAAAAGAACGACCGTTCTAAAATAAATCCGACCGCTTATTCCTATGATCATTCACGAAAACGACCTCATCGAAGAAGAAATCGACGGCTACCGCGTCCTCCGAAAATCGAAATTGGAGAGGGGGCAGGCCAAAGACAGCCTTTTCCGGCAAATAGTGAATCGACTCGCGCCCGGCGACGGGAACGCGGACGACGCGCCCTCTGAGTTTCGCGTCGCCGCGGAAAGCGCGCCGGACGAGTTCTGCGACGTGAAGCTGATTCACGACGGACGCTGCCGCTGCTGGCTCGTCGATTACAACGACAAGAGATACGTGCTGAAGCTCGACAGGAGGGACCGTCACCGCTTCGACTATCTCGCGCAGTCCTTTTTCTTCGGCAGCAACTCGTTCCGGCTGATGCGCGTGCTGAGCGAGGCGTTCCGCCAGGGCTTCCACGGCGCGCCGGAGCTTCTCTGGGTCGCGGACAAGCGACGTTTCGGGTGCACGCTTCACTCCTTCTTCTTCAAGGAATACGTTCCCGGGAAAACGCTCCTGGAACTTCCTCCGGAAATCCGGGAACGCTGCAAGGACGAGGCGCTGCGCATCATCACGACCCTGCACGAGTTCGGAACGACGCACGGCGACGCGCATCCCGGCAACTTCATTCTCGACGAAGACAGCGGACTCCTGAAGACGATCGACATCGGCGGAAAGCTGCCGACCGCGATCCAGAAGGCGACGGACCGCATGCGGCTGGAAAAAGAATGGGGCATTCCCAACGAACTGCACGACTGGGGCTACGCCCTCGCCCGCCTGCATGTCATCAGGCGGCATTTCCTCGAAAGACTTCGACGCCCGTTCCGCTGACGAAAATCCGCCTCAGACGGAAATTTCGAAAATCTGAGCGGAGCGGATACGGTTGAATATCGTGAGCACCGCGACGCACACGGGCAGGCGGAAGCGGCGCGGGCCCGCCGAGCCGGGATTCACGAAAAGCACGTTCTCGCGCCAGCAGACGAGCGGCGCGTGAGTGTGCCCCGTCACGACGACGTTCGCCCCCCGCGGCAGAATGTTGAACTCGTCGAGATGTCCGTGGTGCATGAAGATTTCCGCGGAAGCGAGGCTGACCGTCTCGCATACCGGAAGATTGCGGCACCCCGGCGCGACGTCCGTGTTCCCGCGCACGGCGGTGACGGGAGCGATCGCGGAAAGATCCTGCAGAATCGCGACGTCGCCGACGTCGCCCGCGTGCAGAATGTGCTCGACGCCGACGCTCCCGAAGATTTCTCCGACTTCGGGACGCAGCATGCCGTGCGTGTCCGAAATGATGCCGATGCGCAGGGGGGATCCGAGATTCATTTTTCGAGAGGAATTGAAGTTGACGATGTCGGAGGAAAAAATCGGGGTCAGTCTTCGGGAGAATCGCCGGAATCCGCCTGGGCGTCTTCGGCGGAAGGTTCCGCCCGGTCCGAAAAGATTTCGCCGTGCGCGGAGAAGATTCTCGCGTCCGACGCGGGAACGAAACGCGTGAATGCGGACTGAAAACTGCGCTCGACGAGTTCGCGTATCGCCGCGGGAACGGTTTCGCTCACTTCCTCGGCGGAAGCGCGCCGGGCGCCGGATTCCGGTTCGTCGGGCACGCCCGCCGCACGCGCGGAGCGGGGAGAAGCGCGCCGAGGAGACGCGCCGCCCGCCGATGCCGACGCTGCGGAAAACGTTTCCGGAGAGGCGACGGACGCCTCGTCGAAGTTCGCGTACTGCTGAGCGAAATCGTCGTCCGCGGGCGGCGGAGGCGCGGAAGAAGCCCGCGGCGCGGGAACGGGTTTCTTCGCTTCGGGCGCGGGAACGCCTTGAGCCGGCGGCTTCGGCGCGGGCGCGACGGAGCGCGGGGACGGCGCGGGGAACGGAGCGGGAACGGCCGTTTCGGGACTCGCCGCGGCCTCGGCGAGCGCCGCTTCGCATTTCGCCGTCAGGCTATTTTTTTTTTGCTTCGCCGACGGGAACGGAATCGGCGAGTGCGGAAATGTCTTTGATCAGCGCGTCGATCGCCCGAGTTCGGCTCTGCTCGACGGCCTTGAGCAAAGTGACTTCAAAATTGGCGCGTTCGCTCAGCCCGAACTTGATTCCGCCCTCGCCCGAATTGAGCGCGTCGAGCATCCGCAGAAGCTGTTCCGTGCGCATCGTCGTGCCGAGCAGAGAACTTTTTCCGTTCCCGCGTATGGAATCGAGAAGCGCCTCGCGGACGCGCGCCTGCGTATGCGCGAGCACGCGGAGCAGGTCCCGCCCTTCGGCGACGAACTTGTCCGCGAAGTCGATGACTCCGGCGTAGTCCGCGCCCGCCATCGCCGACGCGAGCGCTTCGATTTCCTGCTTGGAGGCGAGGCCGTAGATGTCGGAGACGTCGCGCTCGGTGATTTTTTTTCCGCAGAAGGAAATGACCTGGTCGAGAATGGACTGCGAATCCCGCATCCCGCCGTTGGCGAGCCGGGCGATGGCGATCAGCGCGTCGCGGTCCGCCTCGACGCCGTCGTTCTCCGTGATCTCGTGAAGCCGATCAGCGATTTTCTCCTCGGCGATCGGCTGAAACTCGAAGCGCTGGCAGCGCGAGGTGATCGTCTCGAGCACCTTGTCGGATTCGGTCGTCGCGAAGATGAACTTGACGAATTCCGGCGGCTCCTCGATGACCTTGAGCAGCGCGTTGAACGCGTCCTTGGAAAGCTGGTGGACCTCGTCGATGATGTAGATCTTGTAGCGGCACTGCATCGGCGGGTAGTAGCACTCCTCGCGGATCTGCTTCGCGTCGTCCACGCTGCGGTTGGTCGCCGCGTCGATTTCCGTGACGTCCGGGCAGGAGCCCTCCGTGATGGCGCGGCAGATCGGATCGTCCTCCGGCGGCGAGACGCTCGGGCCGTTCGTGCAGTTGAGCGCCTTGGCGAAGATGCGCGCGGTCGTCGTCTTTCCCGTGCCTCGGGGGCCGACGAAGAGATACGCGTGCCCGATGCGCCCGGTCTCGATCGCGTTCTTCAGCGTGCGGACGATGTGCTCCTGTCCGACGATTTCGTCGAACTGCTGCGGACGCCACCGCCGCGCGATAACCTGAAAGCCCTCTGCCATATTGCGGGAATATGAAACACACCTTTCCGCGCTTTTGCAACCTTCGAGGCGAGAGCAGGCGGCCGCGCCTCGGAAAAAGCGGCCCCGGACGCCGCCCGACTCAGCGTTCCCGCAGACAGCAGAAGACGCCCCAAAGCCCGCCGATCCAGAAACAGACGCGAATCAGCGCCGGATTCAGCAGACAGAAGGAAAGAAGCTCCACGCCGTAAACGACGATCGGCTCGATGAAACACAGGAAAAGACACATCGCCAGAACCGCGGCGATCTTCTTGAACGTCGCGCCACCGATCGGAAATCTGTTTCGTCTTTCTTTCATGCTTTTTCAAAAAAATCCGCGCTATTAAAATTTTTTCGCGGAAAAAATCAATCTCTTTGCGCGTCCGTCGCGCACGCGAAAAAAAAAGCGTTCCCGCCGGAAAGACTCCCGCGGGAACGCGTTCTTCGGACGTCGTCGTCCCTTCTCGTCAGCAGACGCCCTGCGCGAGCATCGCGTCGGCGACCTTGACGAATCCGGCGACGTTCGCGCCCTGCACGTAGTCGATCGTTCCGTCTTCCTGCGTGCCGTACTTGACGCAGGATTCGTGAATGCTCTTCATGATGCCGTGCAGACGCGCGTCGACTTCCTCGCGCGTCCAGGAAAGGCGCAGCGAGTTCTGCGACATTTCGAGACCGGAGGTCGCGACGCCGCCCGCGTTGGACGCCTTGCCCGGCGCGTAGAGAATCTTCGCGCCCTGGAACGCCGCGATCGCTTCCGGAGTGGAGGGCATGTTCGCGCCTTCAGCGACGCAGATCACGCCGTTGGCGAGGAGCGTCTTCGCCTCGTCGCCGTTGAGCTCGTTCTGCGTCGCGCACGGGAGCGCGATGTCGCACTTGACGGACCACGGGCGCTTGCCTTCGAGATACTCGAAGCCGAACTTCGCCGCGGCTTCCTTGATGCGTCCGCGCGCGACGTTCTTCAGTTCCATGATCCATTCGAGCTGCTCCTTCGTGATGCCGTCCTTGGCGACGATCGTTCCGTTGGAGTCGGAGAGCGTCAGCACCTTGGCGCCGAGTTCGAGGCACTTTTCCGCCGCGTACTGCGCGACGTTCCCGGAACCGGAGATCGCGACCGTCTTGCCCGCGAAGGAATCGTTCCGCGTCTTGAGCATTTCCTGCGCGAAATAGACCGTGCCGTAGCCCGTCGCCTCCGGACGGATGAGCGAGCCTCCGTAGGCCAGGCCCTTGCCCGTGAGCACGCCGTCCCAGTTCTTGGTCAGCTTCTTGTACATGCCGAAGAGGAAGCCGATTTCACGGCCGCCCACGCCGATGTCGCCCGCGGGAACGTCCTGGTCCGCGCCGATGTGGCGATAGAGCTCGGTCATGAACGACTGGCAGAAGCGCATGACTTCGTTGTCGCTCTTGCCCTTCGGATCGAAGTCCGAACCGCCCTTGCCGCCGCCCATCGGGAGCGTCGTCAGCGAATTCTTGAAGACCTGCTCGAAGGCGAGGAACTTGAGGATGCTCAGATTCACGGACGGGTGGAAGCGCAGACCTCCCTTGTAGGGCCCGATGGCGCTGTTCATCTGAATGCGGAAACCGCGGTTGACGCGGACGTTGCCGGCGTCGTCCACCCACGGCACGCGGAACATGATCACGCGTTCGGGTTCGACGATGCGCTCAAGCAGTCCCGCTTTCGCATACTTCGGATTCTTCGCGAGGAATCCGCGGAGGCTGTGAAGCACTTCTTCGACGGCCTGGTGAAATTCCGGCTGGTTCGGGTCGCGTTCGACCACGGTCTTCAGGACGGAATCGATAGTTGTGTCGCTCATTTTTGTGTTTGTGTCTTTTGGATTTTCGGAAAAATCTTTCTGATCGGTGCACGACCGAAAGACGGTGTTTAGTATTTCCGAGAGAAAAATCCGATTCAACAAAAAAACGCCCGATTTTTACAAAAATTTCCGATTTCCGGACCGTTTTTCAAAAAAAAGCCCTCGAAAACCGCCGAAAAGCGGGAAATCGAGGGGCTTTTTCCGAAAAACGCCGCCCTTCCGCCCTTTCGGCGGGAACGCGCTTTTTTTTTCGGCTGAGCCGCGGCGGCGCTCAGTTGTGCGCGAGCTTGTTGCCGGCGCGTTCTTCGGGACGGAA
>JBJEVP010000300.1:0-5317 GCA_051884475.1 Candidatus Spyradosoma sp. | reverse complement strand
CGGCGGTTTCCGTCGTCGGACCGCGTCCGAAAAATTCCGGGCCTTCGAGCGTGAAAATCCCTTCGCGTTCGACCGCCGAGCGGATGAATTCGGGAACGTCCGCGGCGGATCCGATTCTGAAGAGCGGAATTTTCCCGTCCTCCCGGGATTTTCCTTCCTGCGCGACGCCGAGGATGCCGCCCATTCCGCCGCCGCACGCATCGGCGATCGCGATGCTGACGCGGTAGGTTTTTCCTTTCTCGAGCCGCATGCGCGAGCCTTCGAAGCGGTAGACGCTCCGGTCCGCGAGTCTCATGGCGGGCGCGGTCGCGCCGTCGTTTCCTTTTTCGCCGCAGTGATTCGGCGGGAACCAGTCGCGGCGACATTCGATCGCGCGCCCGGCGCCCTGTTTCGGCCAATAGGCGAAAAGAACGGTTTCGCCGTCGAGCCCGACGAGCATCGCGTCGTCGCCGATCCCGACGAAGCGGTACGTTCCCGTTTCCGCGGGCGAAAACCATCCCGTGTAGAGCGCGAGCACGCCGGGCGTCGGCAGCGGATTTCCCTCCGGGGCGAGAGCGTTCGCCCAATCCTTCGGCGTGAGCATCGTTCCGGAGTGCGGATTGAGAATCATGTTGACGAGCGTCGTGCCGGATTCCGTAAGCGCGCGGGGAAAATTCTCGTCCGCCCATTCCGAGGAAAAGCGGTTGCGTTCGAGCCCGCGGAGCGTTTCGGCGAGCACGTTCCTCCGATCTCCGAAGGGGAGGTCCGCGCATTTCAGGCTGTAGAGTCGGCCGATGAGCGAGAAGGTGTTTTCCGGGAGCTTCGTCGGCGCGGACGCGGAGCTCGGCGCGGATGCGACGGGAGTTTGAGGGGCGGGCTGCTTTTCGGGAACGGGGGCTGCGGTCGCGGGCGCCGGAGGCTGCTCGGGAGGCGTCGGTTCGGGCGCTTCCGTCGGAGAAAGGAGCGGCGGGAGGAACACTGCGAGGGCGAAGACGAGGAGCGTTCCCGCGAGCGCGCCCGCGACGCGGCGCTGTTTTCCCCTCCGCTTTTTCCCTTCGGCTTCGATGAAATTTCTGCGGTGAATCGCCGCGACGCGGCGCAGCTCCCCGATTCCCTCTTCGGGATCGGCCATCATCGAAACGTCGAGCCAATGCGTCTGCCCGAGCATCAGCTGCAGCCCGAAGCCGAGCTTCCTCGGGTGGAGCTTGTAGGGCAGAAGCATCTTTCGGGTCGAGAACGCGTATTTGATCACGGCGCGCAGCGAGGAGAATTTCTCGGATTCGTCCGAGAGCACGACGAGCGCGAAAAGACAGCCGTCCACGAGCGCGCGGACGCGTTGCGGGACGCGGTCTTCCTCGGCGGCGATGTCCTCCGTGATGAATACGGGACGAATGTTTTCGGCGGCGAGCGCGTCGCGGATTTTTCCCGACAGCTCGGCGTCGGCCCGGCAGGTGATGACTGTGCAGTAAATGTCCACGAGGCTAAATTCGGAGCGGGGGAGGTTTTCGAAGCCCCTTTGCTTGAGGGCGATTCTGCGTAAGCGGAAGCGTTCCCGCAAATGTTTTTTTGCGCCGAGGACTGAACGATTGAGGACGGTTTTTTTACGGAAGGCCTCCGCCGAGGAAGACTTCCGTTCCCGCCTGTCTCGTCCGCGCCGCGGTCCGTGCCTCTTTTTCCGCGTCGCTTTTTTTTTGCAAGCGCTTCGGTTTCGTGGTAAAAACTGCGGCGTTCGTCAGAGAACGGAATCGCGGGAGCGCCCCGCGACGACCGTCTCCGCGGCGGACGCCCAACCGCAGTTTTTCCCCAATTTTTCCTCGCCCCTTTTTAATCTTACAGGAGACCCGAAATCGTGATTTCCGCAGATGATTACGTCATTGACCTGATTCAGAACGCGCAGCTCGTGCCGCCGGAC
This sequence comes from Candidatus Spyradosoma sp., assembly GCA_051884475.1. Lineage (GTDB taxonomy): Bacteria > Verrucomicrobiota > Verrucomicrobiia > Opitutales > UBA953 > Spyradosoma. Next base: position 3,426 of record JBJEVP010000300.1, on the reverse strand, counting down.
ACCGTCGCCGCCGCGAGAGAATACGTCCTTTCGCAGGGCGTTCCCGAAGAGAACGCGGACTCGGAGACGCTGACGCTTTTGGTGGACAAAGGCTACACGACCTGGGCGGCGATCACCGCGCTGCTCGCGCAGCAGTTCGACATGGAGGTCGCGGATCTGGAAGACGTGCGGCCGACTCCGGAGGCGCTCGAGAAGATGGGCCGCGACCTCGCCGAGCGCTACAACGTGCTCCCGCTGCAGATCGAAGGCGGCCAGATGCTCGCCGTCACCGCGGATCCGCTCGACACGGACATGATGGACGAGCTCGCGCGCCTGCTCGGGCTTTCGCTTTCGTTCCGGCTCGCGCCGCCGGACGACATCCGCGCCGCGATCAAGTCAGCCTACGGCGACGACGGCCTTCCGCAGAGCGACGCGATGAAGGCGATCTTCGGCGACAGCACGGACGTGAACATTCCCGGCAACAGCGAGAAGGGCGCGAGCGCGGAGGACGCGCCCATCATCAAATACGTGAATCTGCTCATCACGGAGGCGATTCGCCGACGCGCGTCCGACATTCACATGGAGCCGCTGGAAAAGCGTTTCCGCGTGCGCTACCGCATCGACGGCGTGCTGCAGGAAGTGGAGAATCCGCCGAAGCGTCTGCAGGCGTCGATCATCGCACGACTGAAGCTGATGGCGGAAGTTTCGCTCGCCGAAAAACGCATTCCGCAGGACGGACGAATTCAGATTCAGGTCGGCGGGAAGGACGTGGACCTGCGCGTTTCCGTGCTTCCGACGGTCTACGGCGAATCCATCGTCATGCGTATTCTCGACAAGGAAGGGCTGCGGCTCGGGCTTCCGGAGCTCGGCTTCTTCTCCGACGACCAGGCGACTTTCCAGAAAATCATCACGGGCGCGGACGGCATCTTCCTCGTGACGGGGCCGACGGGCTCCGGCAAATCGACGACGCTGTATTCCGCGCTCAACTACATCAACCAGCCGGACCGCAAGATCATCACGGTCGAGGACCCGGTCGAATACCAGATGCCCGGCATCAATCAGGTGCAGGTGCGGCGCGAGGTCGGAATGACGTTCTCGGCGGCTCTGCGCTCGATGCTCCGCCAGGCGCCGAACATCATCATGATCGGGGAAATCCGAGACCTGGAGACGGCGGAAATCGCGGTCAACGCCTCGCTCACCGGTCACATGGTGTTTTCGACGCTGCACACGAACGATGCGCCTTCGGCGGTGTCGCGACTCGTGGACATCGGCGTGAAGCCGTTCCTCGTCTCCGCGTCGCTGCGCGGCGTGCTGGCGCAGCGACTCGTGCGCCGCATCTGTCCGGACTGCACGGAATCCTACAATCCTACGGAAAAGGAACTGATTTCCATCGGCATGACGGTGGGAGACCTTTCGAGCGCGAACTTCCAGAAGGGCCGAGGCTGTTCGAAATGCCACGGCACGGGCTACCGCGGCCGCCGCGGCGTGTTCGAGATCTTCATGGTCAACGAGGAGATTCAGGAAATGATCTACCGCAACGTCTCGCTCGTCGATCTGCGCCGCAAGGTGCGGGAACTCGGCATGCGCACGATGCGCGAGGACGGCATCCGCAAGATCGCGGCGGGCATCACGACCGTCGAGGAAGTGCTCTCCACGACGGTCGAAGTCGAATGAGTCCCGCGGGAACGCCTTCTTTTTCCGAAAAAAAATTTATTCTTTTCCGCAAAATGAACTACACTTTGAGAGATCTGCTGGAACTCGTCGTCAGCGAGAGCGCGAGCGACCTTCACATCCACATCGACCAGGCGCCCGTGCTCCGCATTTCCGGCGCCATGCTTCCCGTGGACGGTCCCGCGCTGACCGCCGAGGAGACCGAGGCGATGGTGAAGGAAATCGCGCCGCCGCACCACATGGCGCGGCTTCAGGAAAAGGGAGGCTGCGACTTCGGCTTTTCCTACGAGGGCAAGGCGCGTTTCCGCGTCAGCATCTTCAAGGCTCGCCACGGGCACGGCGACTCCAACGGCTACGGAATCGTGCTCCGGCAGATTCCGAACAAGATGTTCGAGCTCGAGCAGCTCGGGCTTTCCGACAAGGTGAAGGCGCTTCTTCAGCGCCAGCGCGGACTCATCCTCGTGACGGGGCCGACGGGCTCCGGCAAGACGACGACGCTCGCCTCGATGCTGAACTGGATCAACCGCAACGAGGAAAAGCACATCATCACGATCGAAGATCCGATCGAATATTTCCACGACCACAGGCGCTCGGTCGTCACGCAGCGCGAAATCGGGCGCGACGTGCCTTCTTTCGCCGAGGCGATCCGCGGCGCGCTCCGTCAGGACCCGGACATCATTCTCGTCGGCGAAATGCGCGACCTCGAGACGATCACCGCCGCCGTCTCCGCGGCGGAAACCGGGCACCTCGTCTTCGCGACGCTGCACACGACCGGCGCGGCCCGCACCGTGGACCGCATCGTGGACGCGTTCCCGGCCGACACGAAGGACCAGATCCGCACGCAGCTTGCCTCGTCTCTCGTCGCCGTCATTTCGCAGGTGCTCTGCCGGCGCAAGGACGGCGGACGAATCGCCGCCTACGAAATCATGATCAACACGGACTCCACGTCCGCGCTCATCCGCGACAACAAGACCTACCGCATTACGTCCGACATTCAGACGGGCGGCAATCTCGGCATGCGCACGCTCGACAGTCATCTGCTCGCGCTGGTGCAGGAGGGCTACATCGAGCCGTCCGAGGCCGTCAAGTTCGCTCAGACGCCCAACGAAATGCGGGACAAACTCCGCCAGCTTTCCCTTCTTTAACCCTTTAACCGCGTTCCCGTCATGTTTGATGAACACAGCGAAACACTGAAAACCGTCTTCGAGGAGTCCGGCCGGATTTCCCGTGAACAGCTCGACGAAGCCTGGGACGAGCACGTCGAAATCGGAAAACCCTTCACCGACGTGCTCGAAGACGCCGGGTATTTCGACCGCGCGACGATGCTCGAACTCATCGCGAAGAACCTCAACGTCGAATACGTTCCCGAAATTCCCGACCGCGTCGATCCCGATCTGCTCCGCATCATCAAGCCCGATCAGGCGCACAAGTACGGAATCGTGCCGTATCGCGCCGACCCGAACAAGGTCTGGTTCCTCTCGAAGGACCCGATGAATTTCAGCGTCGTGGACGACCTTTCGTTCTCGCTCCGCCGCGACGTCGAGCTCGCCGTGTGCGATCCCGCGCAGGTGGACGGCGCCGTCGTGAAGTTCTACGGCGAACAGCATTCCTCCATCGAGGACATCCTTTCCGAAATCGATCTGGACGGAATCGACTCGGACGACGCGGCGGCGAATTCCGCCAATCAGGCGCCGATCATCCGCTTCGTGGACGTCGTGCTCCAGGAGGCCGTCAAGGCGAAGGCGTCCGACATTCACTTCGAGCCGTTCGAAGATC
>JBJEVP010000299.1:0-5357 GCA_051884475.1 Candidatus Spyradosoma sp. | reverse complement strand
GCGCGCCCGCTCCGCGTCGCCGGCGACCGCTTCATCGCGCACCTGCGCTGAGCGCAGGGACGCGCGCGTCGCGGGAGCGATTTCAGAGCAGGGCTTCGATCGCGTCGGCGATCGCTTCGGGCGAGGCGTGAGCGGCGATTCCCGCGACGGGAACGCCCGCCTGTCTGAGCGCGGAAGCCGTCGGTTCGCCGATGGCGACGACGCGCGGCTGCACGGCGGATTTTTCGAGACGGAGGTTCGCCGCCTGCGCCACGAAGGACTGCACGGCGCTTCCGCTCGCGAAGACGATGAAGTCCGCCCCGTTCGCGCGGAAATCCTCCAGCGCGGGGTGCTCGCGCACGTCGGCGTCCTCCGTCGTGTAGCACGGGAACGCGTCCACGATGGCGCGCGCCTCTTCGGTCAGCCGCCGCGCGAGCGTGTCGGGATTGCGGTTTCCGGTGACGACGCAGACTTTGAGATTTTCGAGGTCCTGTTCGGCGATGAGCTTGTCGGCGAGCGCTTCGCCGGTGTGTTCGTCGGGAACGAGCTCGACTTCGAGGTGGAGGTCTTCGACGGCCTTCCGCGTCGCGGGGCCCACGCAGGCGATGCGGCACGGGCCGAGCCAGCGCAGGTCCCGGAAGCGGGCGAAGAATTTTTTGAAGAATCCGCGCACGCCGTTGGCGCTGGTGAACACGAGCCAATCGTATTCGGAAATCATGGAAAAGATCTCCGCCGCGACGGTTTCGTCGCCGTCGAGCGTGATTTCGATCAGCGGCATTTCGACGACGCTCGCCCCGCGGGCTTCGAGCGCGTCGCGCAGCCCGGCGTTGTGTTCTTCCGGACGCGTGACGACCACGCGCCGATTCTGAAGTTTTTTCGACATGGCGGGGATTTTCGCAGTTTGCGGGAACGCTTTCAAACGGAATTTCCCCGGACTCGCGGGAACGCCGCCTTCCGCCGTCAAATTTCAATTTGTCTGCGAGGCGCATTTGAGGCAAAATTCCCGCAACGATGTCGATTTTTTCCCGCACAGCCCGAGGCGCGGCGTTCGCCGCCCTGATTCTTTCCGCGTTCGCCGCATCCGGCGCGGAGGCTCCCGCTCCGCAGAAAGACGCGGCGGAAAAGGCGCTGTATGCGGGGCTGCCGTCGCTTTCCGAGGAGCTCGCGCGCGACGCTCTCGGCGAAAAGAATCTCTCCAACGCCGAGCGGGAACGCCTGCTGCTGACGCTTTCCGGAGCGCAGCTCGCCCTCGGCGACTACGCTTCGGCGGAAGCCTCTCTGGACGGAATCGTCGGCGATTCTCCCCGAAAAAAACTGCGCGCGGCGTTCGCGGCCGTTTCGCGGGAGCGTTTTTCCGAGGCGCTCGCGGAGCTGGACGGACTTTCCGCCGAGGCGTTCCCGCGCGAGGAACGCGCCTGGTTCTTTCTCGCGCGGGGAATCGCCTCCGCGTTTCTGCACGGAGCGGACGCGGCGCGCGCCGATTTCGACGCCGCCGAGCGCGAGGCCTCCGGCGAAGCCGTCCGCGGGCACGTCGCGTTCATGCGGCTCTGGGCGGACGTCGCCGCGCGCGCGGACGTCGCCGCCGAAGATCTGGAGCGGCTGAAGGCGTCGCGCGAGGCCGCCCGCGGCACGCCCGGCTTCGCCCGCGCGGCGAAGCTCTACATCGTGGCGCTCTCCAAGAGCGGGCGGCGCGCGGAGGCGCTCGCCGCGCTGCGCGAAAGCGTTCCCGTGCCGGAAAAAAGCGCGGCGGACTTCGATCTGCTCGAGGGCCTGCTCTCGGAAGATCTGAGCGGGGAATCCGCGCGCGGCGCGTTCGAGCGCGTCGTGCGGGCGCGACCCGCCCGCGCGCTGCAGTCCGCGGCTTTTTCCGGACTGCTTCAGGGCGTGCGCGATCTTCAGAACGCGGGCAGGAAGGAGGAGGCGATTCTCGCCGCGAACGCCGTCGAAAAATTCTTGTCCTCGCTCGAGCCCGACGAACGCGTGCGGGATCTCGAGCTGTTCACGCGCGCGCGCATCGCTTTCGACATCGGCAATCTTCGCCTTGCGGAAACGCTCGCGGAGGAGCTCAATTCGCGTTTTCCCGCGAGCCCGTTCGTGCCCGACGCGCTGCGCCTGCTCGTAGGAATCGCCGTGAAGGAAAAGGAATACCGCCGCGCGGTGCCTCTGCTCGAGCGGCTGCGCGCGACCGAGCTTTCTCCCGAGGAACGCGCGCAGACGGACGTGCTCGTCGCCGACTGCCGCTTCCTTTCCGGGGACTACGCGCTCGCCGCGGACGCCTATGCGCGCGTCTCCGCCTCCGGCGCGCTTTCCGGCGACCGGCTAGGAACGATATTCTTCCAGCAGGCGCTGAGCTGCGTCCGCAGCGGGAACGTCTCCGCGGCGGCGGCGCTGCTCGACTCGGAACTCGCGTCGCGCGTTCCCGCGGCGTGGACGATGCGCACGGAATGCGTCGTCATCGAGGCGCTGCAGCAGGCGGGGTATTTTTCGGACGCGGCCGTCCGAGCGAAAAAGTTTCTGGAACGGACGGACCTTCTGCCGGATTTTTACGTCCGGATTCTCTGGATTCAGGCGCTCGTCGCGCTGGAGCTGGACGATCCCGCGACGGCGGCGCGCAACGCCGATCTGATCGCGGACGCGGAATCCCGCTTCGACGCTACGGTTTCCGAGCGTCTGAGAAAAACGGCTCCGGAGCTGGCGGGGCGCTCGATGCTGCTCAAGGCGCGCGCGCTGTTCCGCTCCGGGAACGACGCGGACGCGCTGAAGCAGCTCGCGGAACTGCGGGAACGCTTCCCGGAAAGCCCCTTCGCCGTCGTTTCGTGGCTTGAGGAAGGCCGCCGTTTCAACGAGCTGGGCAAGCCCGCGCGCGCGCTCGTCTGCTACGAAACGCTGATCGACCGCTACGGCGCGCAGGAAAGATTCGCCGAATATTCGGCGATCGCCGCCTTCGAGGCGGCGCAGGCCGCGGCGACGATAGGCCGGCCGGAGGAGGCCGTGAAGCAGATGCAGACGCTCGTCTCGCGCCACCCGAAAAGCCCGCTCGCGTTTTACGCGCGGCTGCGCCAGGCGGATTTCTTCCGGATTCTGAACGATTTCGATTCCGCACTCGCCGTTTACGACAATCTCATCGCCTCGCAGCCCGACCGCCCGGAAATGCGCATCGTGGAAATGCGGCGCGCGGACGCTCTGCGCGCGCTCGCCGCCCGCGCCGAGCTCGACGGGAACGCGTCCGCCGCCTTCGCCGACGCGCGGAAAAAATCCGAAGCCGCCTACGAGCGCCTGTTCAGCCTGCCCGACCAGCCGCTTTCTCTGAAGGCGGAGGCCGGCTTCAAGTGGGGCTACGCCGTCGCGCATTCCGTTCCCGCGTCGGGAGACGCGGCGGCGCGGGAACGCGCGGAAAAACAGGCGCGGACGATTCTGTGGACCGTCGTTTCCGACACGCTCGACCTCGCGCGGGAACGCGGCGGCCCCGACGCTCTCGGCGCTTCCGGCGGATATTGGCTGGCGCGCTGTCTTTTCACGCTCGGCGAATCCTACGAAAAGATCCGCGACTACGAATCCGCGCGGAACATCTACGCGCAGGCCGTGCGCTGGAGCGATTCCGGGCTGATTCCCGGCAAGCGCTACGCCGAGCGCAGACTGAAAAGGATTCTCGAAAAATGAGGCGCGTTCCCGCGGCGCGCCGAAAAAAAAAGAATTTGCACTATGAACGATTCCGCTGATTTCGAAAATTTCGTTTCGACGCCGAGCGCGTCGGATTTCTCGCTCGTCGCGGACGGCGGGCCCTTCGTGTGGCTGCTGCTGGCGATCGGGTTCTTCGGGCTGCTCTTCATCATCGAGCGCGTGATTTACCTGCACCGCGGGCAGATCCGCGCGGCGGCGTTCGTCGAGGGCGTCTGCGCGAATCTGCGCAACGGCCGCGCGCTGGAGGCGATGACGGTCTGCGAGGAATCGCCCGGTCCCGTGCCGCGCGTGGTGAAGGCGATTCTGCTGCACGCGAAGGAAGGCGAGGCGCAGATGCGCATCGCGGCGGAGGAGGCGGCGCTGCTCGAGATTCCCGTGCTCGAACGCCGCGCGGGAACGATCCGCGCGCTCGCGAAGATCGCTCCGCTCGTCGGGCTCGCGGGAACAGTCTTCGCGATTCTGCGCGCGTTCCTCGCCATGCGCGCCGCCGGGCATTACGCGAGCGCGGACGTGTTCGCGGGAGACATCGCCTCCGCGCTCGCCGCGACGGGCGTCGGGCTGTGCCTCGCCGTCATTTTCCATTTCGGACACCATTTCGTCTGCGGGCGCGTCCGTTCGATCACGGCGGACATCGAGCGCTCCGCCGTCATGATGATCCGCTTCATCTGCTACGAAAAGGACGCGCACGCCGACGAGGACGAATGAGCTTCGGCGACGGCGGACGAGAGCGGACTGTTTTTTTTTGAGAAAAATGAAAGTGCTCAGAGCGGAAAGCGCGGGTTTCTGCCGCGGCGTCGAGCGCGCGATCAACATCGTGCGCGATTACGTTCGAAAAGGGCGCGCGCCCGTCTTCACCGACGGCCCCCTGATTCACAACCGCCAGATGATGGCGGAGCTCGAGGCCGAGGGCGTGCGCGAAGTCGGAGACTACCGTTCCAGCGCGGAACTGGATCTCGGACTCGCGCCCGAACTGCGCGAAAAGGCGGTCGTCATCGTCCGCGCGCACGGCGTGACGCCCGAGCGGCGCGAATATCTGAAGACGCTCGGAGCGGAGTTCCGCGACGCGACCTGCCCGGACGTCGGCGTCATCGCGGGGCGCGTGCGGCTTTTCGCGAAGCGGGGCTATTCCACGCTCGTCTTCGGAGATCCGAATCACCCGGAAGTCGTCGGGATTCTCGGCTACGCCGAAGGGCGCGGCTACGCCGTCCGCACGGAGGCGGACATCGCGGCGCTCCCGCCGCTCGGCGACAAGGTCTGCATGGTTTCGCAGTCCACGATGTTCGTGGACGATTTCGACGTGCTCGCTGAAAAAGTGCGGGAACGCTGGCCGAAGGCGGAGATCTTCAACACGATCTGCGGCGCGACGCGCGCGCGCCAGCACGACGTCGGAAGCCTCGCGGAGCAGGGCGCGGAGGCGGTCGTCGTCATCGGCGGGCGTCATTCCGCGAACACGGTGAAGCTCGCGACGCTCGTCGAGCGGCACGGTCTGCCGTGTTTCCACATCGAGACGCTGCGGGAACTCGACCTGGAGCGCATGAAGCGTTATTCCGTCGTCGGCGTGACGGCGGGCGCGTCCACGCCCGGATTCCTCATCGACGAGGTCTGCACCGCGCTCGAAAAACTCTGAGCAAAGTTCTGCGGGATGCGTTTCTCTTTTTCTTCGCGCGGGAAGAGCCGCGAAAGTTTCGAGGACGTCC
>JBJEVP010000298.1:3090-5406 GCA_051884475.1 Candidatus Spyradosoma sp. | reverse complement strand
TCTTTTTCGTTTTCCATTTTCACTCGCCTCCTTCCGTCTTCATCAGCTTCGCGTAGGCGCCGCCGAGCCGCATCAGCTCCTCGTGCGTGCCGCGCTCGGCGACTTTCCCGCGGTCGAGCATGATGATCTCGTCGCAGTCGCGGATCGTGCTCAGGCGGTGCGCGACGACGATGCACGCGCAGCCGCTGCGGCGGATCGCGCGGTCGATCTCGACCTCGGTCACGGGATCGAGCGCGCTCGTCGCCTCGTCCAGAATCAGCAGCGGCGTGCGGTGCGTGAGCGTGCGCGCGATTTCGAGCCGCTGGCGCTGGCCGCCGGAGAAATTCTTGCCGTTTTCGGCGACGCGCTGTTCGAGCATGTCGCCGCGCGCGGTGAGCTCGCGCTCGATCGCGGCGTCGCGCACGGCCTGCTGCAGCGCCTCGGCGTCGCAGGTCGGCGCGAAGAGCGTGAGGTTTTCGCCGACCGTTCCCGAGAAGAGCATGATGCTCTGGTCCACGGTGCCGACCATCGCGTAGTATTCCTCCCGCGTGTATTCGCCCATTTTTCTGCCGTTGAGCAGGATTTCGCCGCTCCACGGGACGAGCGTGCCGTTGGCGAGCTTCGCGAGCGTGGACTTGCCCGAGCCCGAGGCGCCGACGAGCGCGACGCGCCGCCCGGGCGAGACCTTCATCGAAAAATGCTCCAGCAGCGGCGGGTCCATGCGGCTGTAGCCGAACGTCACGTCGCGCATCTCGAAGAACGCGCGGTCGAGGATTTTCGGCTCGCCGTCGCTCTCGGCGCGGAAGACGCTCTCGGGCTCGTATTTGTACACGTCGTCGAGGCGCTCGATGTCCGCCTTGAGCGTCTGCAGCTCCGCGCCGGACATGAGCAGGGCGGTGAACGGCGTGGTGAAGCTCGTCGTCAGCGTCTGAAACGCGAAGAGAGCGCCGAGCGAGAGCTCGCCGTTCATCACGAGCCAGGCGCCGACGCAGAGCACGAGGACGTTCCCGAGCGCGTCGAGGAACGTCGGCAGCAGGTTGAAGCAGGTGACGGTCGTCTGGAACTGGAGCTGCTTGCGGTTGAGCTCGGCGAGCTGGTCCGTCCATTGGGCGAACATCGTGTTTTCGCGGCCGGCGGCGCGCATGTTCTCGATGTTCGCCACGCCGCCCATCACGGAAGAGAGCATCTTCGTGCGCAGCATCAGCAGGCTCTGGTTCAGCACCTGGCGCTTTTGGTTCACGACGCGCAGGAAGAGCAGGTCCGTGAGAATGAATCCGACGGAGACGCAGGAGAGCAGGGGGCTGAAGCGGAACATCAGCGCGAGGAAGAACAGCGCCGTGAAGAACTTCACGACGTTGTCGGCGACGGTGCCGAACGCCGTGTTCGCGACGGTCGAGTTCAGCCCGACGCGCGTCTGCAGGTCGCCCGCGGAGCGCTGCAGGAAGAATCCCGTCGGCAGGCGGAAGAGCCAGTTCATCATCCGCATCGTCTTGTTCACGGCGAGCTGGAGTTCGCCGCGGCGCAGCGCGAGGTCGGTCAGCCCCGTCAGCAGCGCCTGGAGCGCCGCCGTGAGCAGGAAGAACAGCAGCAGCGGCACGAGCCATTCGCCGCGCTCGGGCAGCACCTTGTCCACGAAGATCTGCAGCAGCGCGGGAGCGGTCACGCCCGGAATCACGAGCAGCAGCCCGCCCCAGACGACGGCGGTCATCACGCTCTTCGTTCCCGAGAGCATCGGCAGCAGCGAGCGCAGGACGCTCATCGGCTTCCCGCCCTTGCGGAACGCCGGCGTCTTTTTGAACTCGAGCGCCACGCCCGTGTAGGATTTTTCGAAAAGCTCGCGCTCGACCGTGCGCGGACCGACGCCGGGATCGTTCAGGTAAAAATATTTTCCGTCGCGGGAACGCCCTTCGTAGACGAGAAAGTGCTCGAAGTTCCAGAACAGGATCAGCGGGCCCTGCAGCTTGTCGAGCGCGTCCGTGAGCACGCGGAACCCGCGCGCCTCGAGCCCGTACGCGCGCGCGGCGGCGAGAACGCGGCTCGCCTTGCTCCCGTTGCGGGAGACGCCGCATTCCGTGCGCAGTTTTTCCAGCGGCACCCAGCGGCCGTAGTAGGCGAGGATCATCGCGAGGCTCGCGGCGCCGCATTCCGTGGCTTCCATCTGAAGCACGGTCGGCGTTTTTTTTCTGCGGCTGAAAAAGCTCATCGGTCGGTCTGTCCGCGAATGGGTTCAGGAGATTTTTTTGGCGGGAACGGCAAGCCGACGGGAGGCAGGTGACGGGTGACAAGTGACAGGAGCATTGTCGGTTTTGCTGAGGCAAAACCCTCCGAAAAATCCTT
>JBJEVP010000298.1:1573-2990 GCA_051884475.1 Candidatus Spyradosoma sp. | reverse complement strand
CCTGTCACTTTCTTTAATTTCTAAACAGCTCCGAAGGAGCTTCCGGTATTCTCTTGTCACCTGTCACTTGTCGCCTGTCACTTTTTCTTGTTCGTCTCGAAGAGCCATTCGCGGATCGCGGGAATCACGTACGACGCCGGCGAGCGGTACGACGTGTTCACGATCACCGTCCCGAGCATTCCGTTCTGAATCTTGCCCGGGTAGCCCTTGCGCGTCGTCCAGCGGAAACCCGATTCCGACTTCGAGTCCGGCAGAATCTCCAGCACGACGCGCAGCATCGCCGTCTGCCCGGAAATCATCTGCGTCAGCGTCGAGTTCATCAGCTCCGCCTGCACGGATTCCGCGTTCACGGGCGTGCGGTTCACTTCGCGCACGACGCATTTCAGGTAGCCGAACTGCGCCGCCGGAGCCGCCGCGGGAGCGAAATACGCGCTCATGCCGTTGCGGATTTCCTTGCCCTCCGTCGCGGGAATGAAGCCCACGAGATAAATCCCCCGGCTCGCGTCCGACGCGACGAGCGCGAGCCGCTCGCCCTTCTGCACGTACGCGCCTTCCTCCTTGAAGACTTCGAGCACGGTCCCGTCGAAGTCCGCCGTCACGAGCGCCGCCTCGCGGTAGAGCTTGTGCGCGAGGTCGAGGTCGCGTTTCTTCTGTTCCAGCTGCTGGCGCAGTTCGAGCAGGCGCTGCTCCTGCTGCCAGATGAGGTCCTGCTGCGTGACGTCGTTGTCCATCGCCTGAAACAGCGTCGAGGCGAACGCGCTTTCCGCCTGCGCCTTCTGGTCGAGCGCCTGGTAGTATTCGATCTTCGTCGCCGCCTCTTTTTTGAGCAGGCGCGAGTAAATCTCCGCGACGTCCTTCGCGCGGGCGCGGCTGTCTTCCTGCAGTCGCGTGAGCGCTTCGAGCACCTTCGCCTTTTCCTTGTCGGTGTCGAGCTTGCGCACCGTGAGCCGCTCCAGCCCGCTTTTGAGAAAATCCACTTCCGAGGCGAGCAGGTTGTATTCCGTCTCGAGCTTGCGGATGTTGAAGAGCGTTTCCGCGTCGTAGATCTGCCCGACGGGCTGCTCGGCGTGAACGACCGCGCCCGAGCGGATGTTCAGGTGCGTGAGCTGGCCCGTGCTCTTCGCCGTGACGGGGTGCACGCCCTCCGCGAGCAGCGTGATGCCCGTTCCCGAGACGCTCTCGACCATGCTCCCGTAAAAGCCCCAGACGATCATCGCCGCGAAGAAAAGCGTGATCGAGCCGAGCATGAACCAGGTCCAGCGCGCCTTGACGCTCGTGAGCGCGCGGCTTCGCGTGCCGCGTTCGAGGCTTTCCAGCGCTTTCTGCGAGAATTGGATTTTGTCGTTCATGAGTCGATGCGCTCTATGAAATCACGATTCCGCCCAAATGGAAAACGAAAAGCGGGAACGGTGACAGG
>JBJEVP010000298.1:0-1473 GCA_051884475.1 Candidatus Spyradosoma sp. | reverse complement strand
CCGACGAATCTCGCGAACTTCTCCCGCACGCCGCCCTTGAAATACGCGCACAGGTCCGCGCTCGGCCCGTAGAGGTCGCCGTCCTGGTGCGCGCACGCGCGGCAGCCGCCGCGGCATTCGAGCCGGTGTTCGCAGCGCGCGCATTTGTCCGGACGCTTCGCGAAGAGATCCCGCACGCGCATGTCCGCGAGCCGGAACAGCGCCGAGCCCGGCTGCAGCACTTCCCGCAGCGGCGTCCGCAGCAGATTCGGCATTTCCTCGTCCAGCCCGCAGTTGGAAAGCGGCATGCACGGCATCAGCGTTCCCGTCGGCAGCAGGTAAGGGTGCAGCCGCATGCAGCCGCACACGGGCAGATTCAGCACGCGCTCCTCGCTCAGCCCGCACGCGCCGTGCGCCGCCGGCTCGAACGCGCGCCCCTTGCTCTTGTCGAACGCGTAGAAGTGCGCGATCTGCAGCGAGAACGGCCGCCCCAGCGCCTCGAAGCGCTCCAGCAGCGCGACCGCCGCGTCGACGATCTCCGCGCGCGTCGCCGAGTGCGCCGCCGCGTAGGGCTTCCACGCGCCGTTCGCGACCATCGGCGAGAGCTTCCAGTTGCGGACGCCCAGCTCCGCGAGCAGATCCGCCGTCGCCGGCAGCGAGGGCAGGTTGTCGCGCCACATCGGGGTCTCGATCTCCACGGCGTAGCCGCGTTCCCGCAGCAGGCGCACCGCCTCGATCGCGCGCTTTTCCATGCCCGCGCGCCCGCGCAGCCAGTCGTGATGCCCGAGCCCGTCGAAGCTCAGCGAAAAAAGATGCTTCCCGGGCGCGACCGCCGCGAACGTGTCCAGCCATTTTCCCGTCACGACGAGCCCGTTCGTGTACACGCGCTCGACGCGCAGCTCGCGCCGCGTCAGCTCCGCGAGAAATTCCTTCCAGTCCGGGCGCACGAAGGGCTCGCCGCCCGTCAGCGAAACCGTGCTCACGCCCGCCTCGACGATCTGGTCCATGATGCGCGCGCACTCCGCGAGCGAGAGTTCGCCGTAATGCGCGTCCGGCGCCTCGATGAAGCAGTGCCGGCAGCGCAGATTGCAGCGCCCCGTGATCGACCAGTGCACCATCGCCGCGTAGAGATTGTCCGCCCTGCGGAAACGCTGAATCGGCGCGGGCGCGACCGGCTCCGCCGTGCGTTCGCCGACGCCGAAGGAGACGAGCTTCGCGAGCGCTTCGCGGTGCGTCGGCAGCATCACGGGAGAGTCCGCGGGAATGCCGTTCATCGCGAGCTCGACCGCGTCCGTCGCCGCCTTGGGCACGAAGAGCGCGCGCCCGCTGCGCAGTTCCTGCACCGCCTGGGGCACGTCCGACCAGCTCCGCAGCGCGAAGCCGTCCTTCAGCTTAAAGAATTGTCCGTTCTGCATAAAATTTCCTGCAAGTCTGAATCAGATTTTTTTCGGGGAAAAGAAAGAATGTGACGGGTGACAAGTGACGGGTGACAAG
>JBJEVP010000297.1:0-5421 GCA_051884475.1 Candidatus Spyradosoma sp. | reverse complement strand
CGCGTTCCCGCCGCCGCGCCGCCGGGAGGACGACGCCCCGACGCTCCCGGGACTTGGGGGAGTTGAGAGTTGAGAATTGAAAGTTGAGAATTGAGAGTTGAAAGTTGAAAAACGTCCGGGGAAAGCGGATATTTTTTTCGATGAACGACGAAAAATTCCGCATCCGCCGCGACGACCGCGCCCTTCCCCGGGAAGAAGCCGAACGCATTCTCCGCGAAGCCGAGTTCGGCACGCTCGCGATGACCGATCCCGACGGGAACGAGCCCTACGGAGTTCCCGTGTCCTTCGTCTTCGCGCGCGGCGCGATCTGGATTCACTCCGCGTGCGCGGGCCGGAAATACGAGATTCTGAAGAATTCCCCGCGCGTTCACTTTTCCGCCGCGCAAAACGTCGAAGCCGCGTTCACGCACTATTTCACGAGCTTTTACGAATCCGCGATGGCCTTCGGCCGAATCGTTCCCGTGACGGACGAAGCGGAAAAGCGCGAGGCGCTGCGCGAGCTCTGCCGAAAATATCTGCCCGAGCGCATGGACGTCGCCGACGAGCACATTTCCCGCTCCCTCGGGCGGACGGCGGTCTTCAGGCTCGTTCCCGAAGCGCTCACCGCCAAGGCGAAACGGAGAAGCTGAGCGCGGTTCCCCGCCCCGGACCGAAAAAAAACTTTCGACTTTCGGGTTTCAACTGTTTGCATCGGGAACGGTTTCGGGTTTATACTGCGCGGCATTATGGCTACCGCAAAAGTTTCACCCAAAACGAAAAAAGCTAAGGACGTCCTGCTCTACGCGTCCCCGCACACGTCGGCGGACATGCGCTGGTTCACGAAATTCAGCTGCGGCGACGCGTTTCTCGCGTTCACGGCGCGCGGCAGGAAGATCGCGGCGATCACGCTGCTCGAAATCGTGCGTTTCCGCAAGGAATCCGGTTTCGACGAAGTGCTGGACTACGCGGGAGAGCTCGCCAAGCTCCGCGAGAAGGATCCGTCCGCGAACCTGCCCGAGCTGATCGCGCATTTCGCGAAGCGCTACAAAGTCTCCTCCTGGAGCGTTCCCGCAGATTTCCCCGCAGGGCTTTTCGTCAAACTGCACCAGCTCGGCGTGAAGCTCTCCGTCGGCGGCACGCCGTTCTTCCCGCAGCGCGTGATCAAGACCGAAGAGGAGCTCGAAATGATCCGCGCCGGCAACCGCGCGTCCTGCGCGGGCTTCAAGGCGGTGGAGAAAATCCTCAAGGAATCGACGATCGACAAGCGGGGCTTCGTCAATTATCAGGGCAAGACGCTCACGTCGGAGACGCTCCGCGCGGCGATCGAGCACGCCTGTCTCGACGCGGGCGGAATCAACGTCGAAGGCCTCATCGCCGCCGCCGGCGAACAGGGCGTGGACTGCCACTGCTCCGGCTTCGGACCGATCCGCGCGAATCAGCTCATCGTCTGCGACATCTTCCCGCGCATCGCGGCGACGGGATATTTCGGCGACATGACCCGCACCTACCTCAAGGGCAAGGCCTCGCCGGAACAGCGCAAGCTCGTCGAAACCGTCAAGAAGGCGCACGACGAGGCGATACGCAACGTCCGCGCCGGCGTTCCCGGCTACGACGTGTACAAGGGAACCGTGGAATTTTTCGCGGACGCGGGCTACAAGACCGGCGTCGTGGACGGCGTGCCGACGGGATTCTTCCACGGGCTCGGGCACGGCGTCGGGCTCGACGTGCACGAGGCGCCGAACCTCGGCGGCCGCAGCGTGATGACCGAACCGCTCGAAGAAAACATGGTCGTGACGATCGAGCCCGGGCTCTACTATCCGGGCATCGGCGGCTGCCGCATCGAGGACGTGATCGTCGTCCGCAAGGACGGATGCGAGCTGCTTTCGAAACATCCCTACAAGTGGGAGATCGCCTGATCGCCGGATGCGCGCGGGAACGCACAGCAGCGTGATCGACGCCGCGGAAACGCTGGTGGAGCGGCTCGACCGCGTCTGCCGCGTCTCGCGCGGCGTGATCCGCGCGAACGCGCGTTCCCGTTCCCGCACGATAAAGCTGCTGAGGCTGAACGGCGGCTGGCGGCTGACCGTCGTCGCCAAGAACGCGAAACAGGAATTTCACCTTTTCGACGTCTCGCCGGAGGAAATCTCCGCGATACTCGCCGACCGCGAGTTCGACTCCTTCGAAAAGATTCTCCCCGAAGAATTCTGAAAAAAAGAAAGCCATGCGCGAACCCAAGAAAAAAGCCGATCTCGAGGCGCTGAAGAGTCCGTTCATGCGCGTGCCGCACTTTCCCGTGCGCGTCGCCCGATACCTGCTCGACGCCGGCTACACCGACCTTTTCCAGCTCTCCGGCCGTTCGGCGGATTCGCTCCTCGCGGAAATCCGCAAACGCGATTTTCTCGCCGAGGAAAAACTCGTCCTGCCCGCGCTGCGCCTCGCGATTTACTTTTCCGAAAACGAAGCCGCGCCCGACAAGCGCCTGCTCGACCTTCACGCCTGGGAATGAGCGGCCGCGGGAACGCGCGGCGCTCCGAAAAAAAATTCTCCTCATGAAAAAAATCCTTTTTTTGGGCGACGTCGTCGGCGCGCCCGGCAGAAAATTCCTTTTCGAAAAACTCCCCGAGCTCCGCGCGGAAACGCGCGCGGACTTCATCGTCGTCAACGGCGAAAACGCCGCCGCAGGCTCGGGCATCAACGCCTCGATCGCGCGGGAATTCGTCGCCGCGGGCGCGGACGCCGTGACGCTCGGGGACCACGTCTGGGACCAGCGCGGATTCGACGCGGAGCTGCCGCGCCTCGAAAAGATCTGCCGGCCCGCGAATCTCCCCGAAGGCAATCCCGGAGCGGACCATCTCGTTCTCGTCGCGCCCGACGGATTCCGCCTGCTCGTCTTCACCGTGCTCGGTCAGACGTTCATCCACACGAAGACGACCTGCCCCTTCCGCTGCGCGGACGCGACGCTCGCGCGGCTCGCGGGAACGTTCGACGCCGCCTTCGTCGAAGTGCACGCCGAGGCGACCTCGGAGAAAATCGCGCTCGGACGCCATCTCGACGGGCGCGCCGCCGCCGTCGTCGGCACGCACACGCACGTCGCGACCGCCGACGAGCAGATTCTCCCCGCGGGAACGGCCTTTCAGACCGACGCCGGAATGTGCGGTCCGCACGACGGCGTCATCGGGCGCATGACGGACGCCGTGCTCGGACGTTTTCTCGACGGGCGTCCCCGCCGCTTCGAAATCGCCGAAGGCGACGTCCAGCTCAACGGCTGCCTGATTTCCTACGACGAGACGCAGAAGCGCGCCGTCGCCGTCGAGCGCGTCCGGAGAAAAAAGCCGACGCCGGACGCGCTCTGAACGCCGCGCGGCGCCGCCGGACGCGTCAGTCCGCGAGGCCGTCGCGGGCGAGGAGCGCGCGCGGGTCGGGGTCGCGTCCCATGAAGTCGCGGAAAAGCGTTTCCGCGGGCGCGGCGTTCCCGCGGGCGAGGATCTTTTCGCGGAACTCGCGCCCGGTCTTCGGGTTCAGCACGCCTTCGTTCAGAAAGCGCGTGAAGCAGTCCGCCTCGAGCATTTCCGCCCATTTGTAGGAATAGTAGCCCGCCGCGTAGCCCGTCGGCTCGGAGAACAGGTGCAGGAAGCGGCACAGGTTCGGCGTCTGCGGGAACGCCGTCGGCACGAGGTAGTCGGCGAGCGCGACGTTCCAGTATTCGTCGAAGTCGCAGTCCTTGAATTTTTCCGTCTCGACGTGAAAATCCAGGTCCGCCTTGCCGAAGGAAAGCTGGCGCACGGCGAAATTCGCGGCGCGGAACTTCTGCGAGCGCAGCAGCTTTTCCAGCAGCCCGCGCGGGAGCGGCTCGCCCGTCTCGAAATGCCGCGCGAACAGCCCGAGCGACTCCGCCCGCCGGCACCAGTTCTCCATGATCTGCGAAGGCAGCTCGACGAAGTCCCACGCGACGTTCGTTCCCGCGAGCTCGGGAATTTCGACCTCGCTCAGCACGTGGTGCAGCAGGTGCCCGAACTCGTGGAAGATCGTCACGACCTCGTCGAAATTCAGCAGCGCGGGCCTGCCGTCCACCGACGGCGAGAGGTTGCCGCAGATCAGCCCGAGATGCGCGGGAACGCCCTCGCCGCGCGTTTCGAGAAAATTCATCCACGCGCCGGCGCGCTTCGTCTCGCGCGGATGCCAGTCGGCGTAAAACGCGCCGAGTCGCCTTTCGCCGTCGAAGACCTCGTACGCCTTCACCTCCGGGTGCCACACGGGAACGCCGCTCTTTTCGACGATGCGGATGCCGTAGAGCCTTTCCGCGACGGCGAACGCGCCCGCGATGACGGCGTTCACCTCGAAATACGGGCGCAGCGCCTCCTCGTCGAAGTCGTAGCGTTCCCGCCGCATCTTCTCCGCCCAGAAGCCGACCGCCCAGGGCGCGAGCCTGCCCGTCGCCGCCGCGGTCGCGTCGCCGCGTTCCCGCGCGAATTCGACGAGCTCGGCGTTTTCCTTTTCGAAAAATTTTCCGACGCGCGCGCGCATGTCCTCGACGAAGCGGCGGGCGTTCGCGCCGCTCTTCGCCATGCGGCGCGACGTCGCGCAGTCCGCGAAATTCGCGAAGCCGAGCAGCTTCGCCTTCTCGTCGCGCAGGGCGAGGATTTCGCGGACGTTCGCCGTGTTGTCGAACGCGCCGCCGCGCGCGACCGCGTTCGACGCCTCCCAGAACTCGCGGCGCAGAGCGTCGTTTTCCGCGTACTGCATCACGGGCGCGAGCGACGGCGCGTGCAGCGTGAAGCGGAACTCGCCCGCGCGCCCCTTCGCCTTGGCGGAAGCGGCGGCGGCGGCCTTCGCGCTCTCGGGCAGCCCGGCGAGCTCCGCCTCGTCCGCGACGAATTTTTCCCACGCGTTCGTGGAGTCGAGCACGTTTTCGCCGAACTTCGTCGTGAGCGCCGCGAGCCGCGCGTTGATTTCGGCGAGGCGCGCCTTCTTCGCCTCGGGCAGCTCCGCGCCGCTGTCGCGGAAGTCCGCGAGCACCTCCTCGAGAAAACGCCGCCGCGTCGCGTCGAGCGTTCCCGCGGGAACGGCGTCCGCCGCCGCGCGGATCTTTTCCCAGAGCCGGGCGTCGAGCGTGAGCGAGCTGAAGAACTCCGTCACGCGCGGGAGCACGGCGTTGTAGGCCTCGCGCAGCGCGGGCGTGTTTTCGACGCTTTCGAGGTGGCAGACGCGCCCCCAGACGCGGGAGAGCTCGCGCGTCGCGCGGGCGAAGCCGAGCAGCGTGGCGTCGAAGGAAATCTCCTCGGGCCGCTGCGCGCGGATCTTTTCGACGTTCCCGCGGGCGCGTTCGAGCGCGAATTCGACGTCGGGCACGATGCGCTCGGGCGTCAGCCGCGTCCAGTCGACGTAAAAATCTTCGGAAAGAAAAGGATGTTCTGCGTTCATGATTTTCGGGCAAGTCTAACG
>JBJEVP010000296.1:0-5459 GCA_051884475.1 Candidatus Spyradosoma sp. | reverse complement strand
TGCGACGGATACGGAAGGGAACTTTGATTCGAACGCTACGGTCACCTACGCGCAACATTGGCAGAAGGCGGTGGAATTTGCCGGCGCGATTTCCGGCGCGGGAACGGTGACGCTGCAGAACGCGACCGAAGAAAACGGAACCGCGTATTACAAGATTTCCGGTGCGGACAATACGTTCTCGGGAACTTATAAACTGACGGGGATTTCAAACCGCTTGGTGAAGTTTCAGCTGACGAACGAAACCGCAGCGCAGAACGCGAGCGTCAATCTTTCCACTCAATACGCGAGCATGGAACTTGGCGCGGGGGCGGTCAGAATTGCCGGCTTGGAGGGCGTTTCCGGCTCGTCTGTCACGCTCCTTTCCGGCACGACCGCTTCGACGTTGACGGTGAACCAGGCGTCCGACACGACGTTTGCGGGAACGATTGCGGAAGGCATCTCGCTGACGAAGACCGGCGCGGGAACGCTGACGCTTTCGGGGACGACTTCCCTCGGCAACCTTTCCGTCACCGACGGCAAGCTCGCCCTTTCCGGCACGGCGAACATCGCGGGAACGACGACTGTCATCGGCGGCACGCTCGACATTTCCGGGGCGACCTTCACCGGCAACGGCGCATTTGAGCTGAACGGCGGCAACGTCGTTTTAGGGAACGTTTCGCTTCTCGGCGACACGGCGCTCCTTTCCGCCTCCACGATTACCGCGACCAGCGGCACTGTCGAGCTTTCCGGTATCATCAAGAACGGCACCTATACGATTTTCACGGGAACGAGCAGCGCGAACCTTACGGAGGGCGGAATTTCTCTTACGGGAACGGTGAATTCCGACTATACGCAGACATGGGCGAAGAACGGCAACGACATCACGGTGACGATTTCCGGCGCGGCGCGCGATCTCATCTGGAGCGGCGCGGCTAGCGCGACTTGGGATACGACGAGCGCGAACTGGAAGACCTCCGCCGAGGCGACGGAATCAACGATGTTCAAGGCGTATGATTACGTGACGTTCGGCACGAGCGGCAACGTCGCCGTGACGGTCGATTCCAACGGCGTCGCCGCCGGCGCGGTGAACATCACCGCGGGAACGGTCTCGTTCACGGGCGGCTCGATCACGGCTGTCGACGGCGTGTCCGTCGCGGGAACGAGTGCTGAAAACATCGCGACGTTGAAGCTGACTGCGGCAGGCAACTTCGCCTCGGGAACGGTCATCACGGTCGGCGAGCACGGTGTGTTCGACATTAACGGCAAATCGGACACCGAAATCGGTCTTGTCCTTGGGGGCGGCACACTGACGAATACCGGTAATGACGTCGATAAGGGCAACAAGCAACTCACCGGAGGGCTGTCGTTGACTGCGGATTCCAAGGTGACTGCCGCACATGGCATTTCGTTCGTCAACTCAGGCTACAATTCTCAGACCTTCGATTTCGGAGGATTTACGCTGACGAAAGACGGGGCCGGTCGTCTCGATTTTGCAAGCACGACACTCACGAACGGGACGCTGAAAATTACGGAGGGTACTTTCGGGACCACTGCCAGTGGGCAGAGACCCCTTGTTCTCGGTGCGGGTTCGCGTCTTGAAGTCGTCGAGTCCGGCGTGATGGACGGAACGATTTCCTCCATGGCTGCGGGTTCGTCGCTGACGCTCGCGGGAACGGGAGACAAATCGACGATTACGCTTTCCGGATCGAAGTCGATTTCCGGCAATCTGACCATCGGCAACGCGACGGTGAACGTGAGGCAGACCGATTCGCTCAACTACGACGCCTCCAACACCGTCACCGTGAACCAAGGCGGTGTGCTTGATTTCGGAGCTTATCGCTGGACCGTCGGTTCGAACAATAAAATCGTTCTTAGTGGAGGTACAATCCAAGGAACAGGTGACAGCAACGGAGCATTGGATTTTTATCGTTCTGCGACGGTGGAAGCAAGCGAGGGAACAACTTCCGAGATTTCCGCCACGGTGAGAATCCGGAATGAAGTGGCGGGAACGAAGGCAACCTTCACTGTCGGCTCCGATGCCATATTGACAGTTTCCGGAACGATAAAAGGTGCTGGCGCTTTGCAGAAGAACGGAACGGGCGAACTTGTCCTTTCCGGAACGAACACGTACACGGGCGGCACGACGATTTCCGCGGGAACGCTCGTCGCGGCGCACGCGAGCGCGCTCGGAACCGGAAACGTGACGGTCGCGGACGGGGCGACGCTGGACGCGCGATCCGGTCTTCAGGTCGGCAGGGCGGCGAGCGAAGACGGCGCGACTGCGGCGATCGCGAGCACGCTGACGACGGAAGGCTCGGCAAAGCTTGTGCTCGGCGCGCTGAATACGACTACGGCGGCAATCGCGGCGCAGGGCGACGTGACGCTCTCCGCGGGAACGATTTTCGACGTGGGGGCGCTCGTCGAAGGCGGGAAAGTGGTTTCTTCCGCGGGAACGCTGACGGCGGCGGACGTCACGTCTGGAGACGTTTCCGGACTGGGCGTTGCTAACCTTTACGTCGGCGGCTACCTCGCCAATCAGCGCGGGAGCGCGACGTTCTCGGTCACGGACAACGCGCTCGTTCTTTCCGCCTACACGGCGGGCGAGGCGTGGAACATCACTTGGAACGGCGGTGACGCCGGCGTGTGGAAGGCGAACGGCAGCGGCTGGACGAAGGACGGAGGCTCCACCGCCGCGAATTTCCAGCACGGCGACTCCGTGACGTTCGGAACGGGCACGACGAACACTGCGACGCTTGAGGGCTCGCTTAACGTAGGCGCGTTGACGGTTTCCGCCGCGACGAGTCTCACGGGAACGGGCACGGTTCGTGTTGACGCCGCGAATCTCACGACGACCGCCGCGCTGACGCTCGGAGATAACGTCGTCCTTGATTTGGGAAGCATTTCCGCCGCGACGACGGTGTCAAACATTTTTGGCACGGGAACGGTGAAGGTCGTCAATACTGAAGGAGGACAATTTATAGGGGTGACGCTCGGCGAAGGTTTCACGGGCACGATTGACCATTCCGGACATATCTCCGCGAGCGTCTTCAGCACTAATCCGAACGCGAAGTACGTGCTTTCCTCCGGCAATATGTGGGGCGGGCCTACTCCCTATCAAATCTCGAACGACATTCATTTCGAGAATTATCAGATCGGCAACACCGGCGCGACGACCGTCGATTTCACGGGGGCGCTGACGCAGGCGGCGGGAACGACGCTGACCATTGCGAACGCGAACATCACGTTCAGCGGCTCGGCGACGCTCGGCACGCTGAACGTCACGTCCGGAACCGCGAAGTTCCAAGGAGCTTCCTCGAATTCCTCGATTACGAGAATCGTCAACAATGGCACGACGCGTGTCGAAGGCGGCGCGACGCTGAACATCACCGGCACGGGAACGAGCGACGATGGTTCTTTAAACTGGGGTACGTTCGTGGTCGGCGCGGGATCGAAGGTCAACGTCACGACGGACTTCAAGGCGTCCGCGTGGAGCGGCTCGAACTGGGGGGTAAAAACGTTGACCGTGGAAGACGGCGCGACGCTCAGCGTCGGCGGAAGCATGCGCAACGCGTCCGGATTGACCTTGAACAACGGCGGATTGATTACCGCGGGAACGATTGATTATTCCTCCGGACGCGGTTGGAGCACCAACACTTTCAGCGGGAGCGGTTATGTCGTCGCGGATACGTTCAACGTCGCGAACGTGGCGCAGGTCGTTTTTGAAAATCAGACTTTCGTCATCGGCGCGCTGACGTTCGGCGGTAGCGGTACGGCCCGACTCGGAAACGCGACTTTCGGCGCGAAGCAGGATTGGAGCACGAACAACGCGTTCACGCTGACGGGATCGAAAGAGGACTCGGTCCCTGTCGATGACGTTGCGACGACGACCGTTTTCAATACGGGTGCATTTGATGTGGGGACCAAGACGTTCTCCGAAACTGACGGTCGCACGATTACGCTCGGCGGCGTGCTCTCCGGAAACGGCGGAATCAAGAAGACCGGCGCGGGAACGCTGACGCTGAGCGGCGCGAACACATTCACGGGGGGGCTGACCGTCACGGACGGCACGCTCGTCGTGACGCAGGACGCCGCGCTCGGTGGAGACGCGAACGCGATTTCCGTCGCCGAAAACGGCACGCTCGAGCTCGGCTTCGGAGGAGACTTCGCGCGCTCCGTGAGCGGCGCGGGAACGCTCGCGACGACGGCGGACACGACGTGGACCGCGAATGCGGCGTTCAGCGGCTCCTTCAACGTGAAGGGCGGCACGCTCGAACTGACTTCGGAGCGCGGACGGGCGTTCAATAAGCTCTCTTCGGGCGCGGGCGCGACGTTCAAGGCGAATCAGGACGTTTCGTTCGCGAGCGTCGAGTCTTTCTCCGGAAAACTCACGGGGGCGAGCGCGAGCACGCGCGTCTCGGTTTCGGAAGGCGCGTTTGCGGGAACGCTGGAGCACGTTTCGCTCGTGAAGACGGGCGCGACGGGAACGCTCGACATGAGCGGCGCGTCGTTCGCGACGGGCGGCACGCTCGTCGTCGAAGGCGGCACGGTCTCCAATCTGACTTTGGCGGGCGGCGGCACGCTCGCGTTCGAGACGACGGCGGACGCTTCGGCGACGATGTCCAATCTGACGATTTACGGCGGGACGACGATTTCGATCGCCGAGGCCTTTACGGGCGTCGCCGCGGCGTCGCTGACGGACACGCTGACGCTGACGGACATTTCGGACACGTCCAGGCTGACGCTCGAATTCCGGAGCATCGGCTTCAAGGAAGACTATAAGGTGTTCACGTTCACGGACGCGGGAAAATCCGCGTGGGAAACGGCGTTCGGGACGTTGAACACGACGACCGGAAAATTCTCCTCCGGCAATCTGACGCTCGCCGGCATCGCCACGGACGCGGCGGGAAAATTCTCCTGGCAGACGAACGACGACGGCACCCATACGCTCCTGTTCCAGGAAGACCGCGACGCGGAAACGTACTACTGGCGCGGGAACGGGGATAATCCGTTGTGGGCCTCCGAAGACAACTGGAATCCCAACGCCTTCGCGTCCGGGAACGCCGCCGTGTTCGACAAGGATTCGCTCGTGGACGGCGCGGCGTTCGTTCTCGTCGATTCCTCCGTCAACGCGAACTCCGTGACGATCGATCTGCTGACGGGCGCGGGAGAAGGCGCGACCGGCGAAGTGACGATCCAGGAATGGGACGGCGGCTCCATGCTCGTTAGAGAGGGCATCACGGTCAGAAGCGGCGTGCTGAAGTTCATTTTCGTCAATGAAGACTTTTATAGGAACGCCTTCATCGTGGAAGGCGCGGGCGTGCTCCACGTCACGCGGCCCCTGCAGGACGTGACGCTCGCCAACGACCTTTCCGGAACGGGCGTCGTCCGTTACGCGGACGACACCCGTACGCTGACGCTCTCGGGCGACCGTTCGGGCTTCACGGGAACGCTCGACGTGCAGGCGGGCACGGTGGTGCTCG
>JBJEVP010000295.1:0-5500 GCA_051884475.1 Candidatus Spyradosoma sp. | reverse complement strand
TGTTTTGCTCATAAGTGCCGACGATTTTGCCCCTTTCGCGGGAACGGCGCAATTTTGAAATGCGAAGACCGCAAAGAAGACCGCGAAGTTAAAGAAAGGGCTTTGGGGACAAAAATCTGTGCACATCTGTGAAATCTGTGTCTGAAAAAGAAGAGTGCGGAGCGACGAATGACGAGCAGTGAACAGTTGAAAGTTCCCGCTTAGATTTTTGAAACACGGATTGAACGGATGAAAACGGATTTTCAGTGAATAATTGATAATGGATAACGGATAATTCTCACTTAGGTCTTCGCCTGAGCGAAAACTTTGAACTCTCAACTTTCAATTTTCAACTATCCTCTATCTGCTATCCGTTATCCATTACTCCATTCCCGTCGCGCGAATCTTTCCCCCTAAAAGGATTTTTTCCTCTCATCTCTAAGCATTCATCCCTCCTCCTTTCTTCACCGGAAGTCCGCGGCTCCAAATTTCAATTTGCGGGAACGGCGCAAATCGTTAGGATTTTGCGCAAACCCAGCCAATCCGCCGAATTTCGCCGTGCAGAAAAATCGTGTTCAGTTTTTGAGAAACGTCCCGCAGACCTTGCTGTTCTTCCTCTGCGCCGCGCAGCCGTCCTTCGCCTTCGCGGGCGGAGACGCGGACGACGGCGTTCCGTTCACGGGGACGGACACGATAATCGACGCCGGAGACATGCGCTTTTCCGCCGAGGACGGCAGGCAGCACCTGAGCGGCGGCGTGCGCGTCTCCGCGGGAGCGCTCCAGCTGCGCACCGAGGAAATGGTCTACGACTCCGATTCCAATTTCGCGAAGATTCCGACTCCGGCGACGCTCGATTTCCGCAATTCCCGCTTCGTGCTGGACGCGGCGGACTTCGACGGCGCGGCGCAGAAGCTCGTCGCGAAGAACGTGCGCGGCGGGCGGGATTTCGCCTTTTTCGAGGGCGGAAACATCTCGGCCTCGCGCGAGGCCGCCGAAATCTCGGAAGCGGCGTTCTACCTCGGCGAGCCGCACTGGTCGTCGATTTCGTTCACGACGGGGCGGCTCAGATACGACGCGGAGGAGGACTATTTCCATCTCGGCGCGTCTGCGTTCCGCGTCGCGGGCTTTCCCGTGCTGCCGCTGCCGCCGCTTTCGGTCGTGCGTTTCGACAGACCGCCCGTCCGCGTATGGGCGGATTCGGGCGACAGCGGCGCGGCGGGCGCGTACGTGCGCTCCGAGGTCTATCTGACGCTTTGGGACGCGTTCGAGCCCGGCGTCGTGCTCGACTTTTACGAACGCTCCGGAGTGCTCGCGGGCCCGGCGGCGGCCTACGACACGCGCGGGAGCGCGTTCCCGCTGAACATGCGCGGGCATCTCCGTTCCGGCTACATCAACGACACGGGCAGCCGCGAGCCGGACATCTACGGGAACGCGATCGGCGGCCGGCGCGGCTTCATCGACTGGTTTCACAAGCAGAACCTGGAACGCGTCGAGCTCTCCGCCTCCGTGCACCGCTGGAGCGATTCGGAGGCCGAGCGCAACTTCCGTCCGAAGATCTACGACGAAAATCAGAATCCCGACAGCTACGTCGAGGCCGTGCTTCCGGACTCCCGCTTCTACGTTTCCGCGTTCACGCGATTTCAGCCGAACGATTATCAGAACGTGCAGCAGCGCCTGCCCGAAGTGCGTTTCGACCTCCAGCCGACGGAGCTCGGCAGGACGGGCATCTATCAGCATTTCAACGCCTCCTACGCGATGCTGCGCGAAGAAAGCTCCGACCAGTACGACTTCTTCCGCAACCGCGTTCCCGCGAACGACGGAGCCGACGCGCTCGAAAGCTCCCGCGCCAACGTCTACGTGGGCTGGACGGCGCCGATCCGCTTCGGCGATTACGCCACGTTCACGCCCGTGCTCGGCGTGATGACGACGTATTACGGCGAAACGACGAACGAGGCGGAATCCGGCTCCTATTCGCGCACGCTGGGGCAGATCGGCTTCGACATGGACCTGATCTTCACGGGAACGAACGGCTGGCGCAACGAGACCTGGGGAATCGACGGCCTGCGCCACGTCTTCCGTCCCGTGCTGCAGTACCGCTACGTTCCGAACCCGACCGCCGGGAGCAATCACATTCCCGCGATCGACCGCGAAATCTACCTTTCCCGCCCGACGGTCATCGACCTCGCCGAAAACCGCGCGATCGACGAGCTCTACGACGAGCA
Organism: Candidatus Spyradosoma sp.; assembly: GCA_051884475.1. Classification (GTDB taxonomy): domain Bacteria; phylum Verrucomicrobiota; class Verrucomicrobiia; order Opitutales; family UBA953; genus Spyradosoma. The sequence goes on along the minus strand of JBJEVP010000295.1, from coordinate 3,299 downwards.
CGTCTTCCGCGTCGGTTTCGAAAATCTCTTCCAGACCCGCGCGGAGGACTACGGTTCCCGCGATCTCGTCGAGTTCAACATCTACCAGGATTTCAGAAAAACCTATCGCCCCGGAGACGACCGCACGCTTTCCGACAACTTCATCACGCTGGCGGTCACGCCCGCGCCGTGGCTGCGCTTCTCGCTCGCGCACCGGATGGACGTCTATGATTTCTCCACGAACTCCCTTTCGACGAGCACGACGCTGACCGACGGCGACGTGTGGGCCTTCTCGCTCGGCACTTCCCACCTTTACGAAAATCCCTATCCCTCGGCCTACGGAGAGTCCGAGACGCGCCAGTTCTGGGCCAAGCTCGACTACCGCCTCAATTCCTTCTGGGCCGCGTTCGCGGAACTGCGCTACGACGACCGCAAAAACCTGATGACGGACCAGGTTTACGGCGTGCGCCAGCGCGTCGGGAACAGCTGGGAAATCGAATACTCCGTGCGTTATCGCCGCGACGCCGGCGACGACAGCGACTTCAGCTTCCGCATCGGAGCGAGCCTGATTCTGTTCTGAACTCGGCGGGGAAAAAATGGAGACCGGCGCTGCAGGCGAGGGCGGGGCGTTCCCGCGGGAAACGAAGATCCGCGACGGACTTTTCGAGGACGAGGCGCCCGTCGTGCGCCTTTCCCGATTCGAGGGGCCGCTGGATCTGCTGCTTTTTCTCATCCGGAAAAACGAGATCGACATCTACGACATTCCGATCGAATCCGTCACGCGCCAGTATCTCGAAATTCTTCACGCGAACGAACGGCTCGACCTCGACGTCGCCGGAGAATTCTTCGTCATGGCGGCGACGCTGATGTACATCAAGAGCCGCGTGCTCCTGCCTTCGAGCGAGACGCTTCCGGACAAGAACGTCCTCGACGACGACGGCGACGACTCCGAGACCGATCCCCGCTGGAAGCTCGTCCGCCAGCTCATTCAGTACAAGCGCCTCAAGGAGTCTTCCCGCCGCATCGAGGAGCTAATCGCCGTGCGGCGGGACTTCGTGAACAGAAACATCGTTCCCGAGGAGGAGCCGGAGCGCCGCCCCGTCGCGCCCGTGGAGCGGATGGAGCTCTGGAACGTCTTCAACCTCGTTCTGAAGCGCCTCGCGGACAGGATTCTGCCCGGCGAGATCCAGGGCGATTCCGTGACGATCGCGCAGCGCATGTCGGACATTCTGGAGCGCGTCCGCTCGGAAAAATCCTTCGCGTTCACGTCGCTTCTTCCGGAAAAGCTCACGGTCGCCGTGCTCGTCTCCACCTTCCTCGCCTGCCTCGAACTCGCGCGCCTCGGAAAAATCGTCGTGCGGCAGGACGAGGTGTTCGCGGAAATCTACTGCGACGCGCGGGAGGAGGGCGACGACCCGTTCCCGTCGCGTCTCGCCGACGGGAACGCCGCGGAGGAACTGCCGCTGTTCGCCGGCGGGGACGGGAACGCCGCTCCCGCGGAGGAGAAGAAAGGAGCGGAGCCCGGCGAATGAACGTCCTGCTTCACGTCTGCTGCGGCGTCTGCGCCGCGCACTGCGTCGATCTCCTGCTCGGACGCGGGGACGACGTCGTGATGTTCTATTCGAACGCGAACATTTTCCCGCACGAGGAATTTCTGCGCCGCCTCGAGGGCGCGCGCACGCTCGCGGAGCACTACGGCGTGCCGCTCGTCGTGGACGCGCCCGACCACGCGGACTGGCGGGAACGCGTCGCGAAAGGCTTCGAGCGCGAGCCCGAACGCGGAGCGCGCTGCCCGCGCTGCTTTCGTTATTCGCTCGAACGCGCCGCCGCCGCGATGCGGGAACGCGGGTGCGACGCGTTCACGACGACGCTCACCGTCAGCCCGCACAAGCCTTCGAAACTCATCTTCGGAATCGGAAAAGACATAGACGCCGCGCGTTTCCTCGAAATCGACTTCAAGAAAAAGGACGGGTTCCGCCACTCCTCGCAGATCGCCGCCGCGCTCGGCATCTATCGCCAATGCTACTGCGGCTGCGAATTTTCGATGAGAGGATGCGGGACGGGCGAGAGTTGATAGTTGATAGTTGAGAGTTGAAAGTTGAGAATTGAGAGTTGAAAGTTGAAGGATGAAAACTTTCCGCATTCGATTTCCCTTTGCTCTTGTCTTTTCGCGGACGAACCGCCATCCTTGAACGCCAAGAATCATCACAATCAAGTTTATGAACAAAAAATTGTTTTCCGCACTTGCCGTCGCGTCCTTCGCCGTTTCCGCTTTCGCCGAAGACGCCGCTTTCGAAATTCGCGATTCCGCCAGGCCCTCCATTTCCCAAAACGAAAATCAAAACACTATGTCAAACGCCACTTCCAAACTCGATTTTATCGAACAGAACGGACAGAAGTTCATCCACGTTTCCACGATCGGCACGGTTGACGCCAACCGCCAGTTCATGCAGAACGTGAACCTCGTCAACCAGCAGCGTCAGCAGATCGCGCTTCTCGACGAAGCCCGCAAGATCGTCGCCGAACAGGCGACCCGCGACGCGCTCACGAAGGAAATCGAAACCGCCGCCAAGAAGCTCGACGAGAACAACGCCGCCATGCTCAAGGCCTACGGCTATTCCCTCGCCGGAAAGTACATTCACGCGATCGTCAAGACCCGCATCTTCATCAAGCTCACCGAAGAAGAATACAAGAAGGTGAAGGAAGATCCGGAAACCAAGCCCGAAGATCTCCTCGTCAAGGGCGACGACAAGTTCCGCCTCATCGCCGTCATTCCCGGCGTCGAGGAAAACAACAATTTCCGTCGCAACGTCCAGCTCGTCCAGGCGCAGCGCAATCAGCTCATTCAGATGAAGAAGGCCGACGAGACCGCGACCGGCGAACAGAAGGCGAAGCTCGAAGAGGAAATCAAGAAGGCCGAGGAAACCCTCATCAAGAACAACGAGGAAATGACGAAGCGCTACGGCTTCTCCCTCGCGCGCGACTACCTCATGGAAGTCGAGGAATCCAAGCTCTATACGCTCGTCAACGAAGAGCAGTTCCTCAAGGCCGAAAAGCTCGCCGAGGAAGCCGCGCTCTCTGCGGACGCCAAGAAGGTCATCGAAGACGCGAAGAACTGAGACTCCCGTTTTCCCGTTTCAGAAACGCGTTCCCGCATCTCCCGCGGGAACGCGTTTTTTTTGTCGCGCGGCTTTTTTTTCAGCCGCAGATTTCACGGATGAGCACGGATTTCTTCCTCCTCCCCGAAAAAAGCCCTTTCTTTTACTTCCTTTAACTTTGCGGTTTTCGCTTACGCGGAAGCCCGGTTCGCGGGAACGCTT
>JBJEVP010000294.1:0-21756 GCA_051884475.1 Candidatus Spyradosoma sp. | reverse complement strand
ATTCGCCCGGCGCGGGCAGAAAATCCTCCGCGGCGAAAACGCGCGGCGCTTCGGGCGCGTTCGGGACATCGAACGCCTCCGCGGCGGGAACGGCGGCGGCGAGCGCGGCGGAAATCAGAAAAAGAAAACGCATGGAAATTGCAGGTGAGGAGTGGCGGGCGGCGGGCGAAAAGAGAAACGCGGGATGAATTTTTCAAAGCGTTCCGCTTCGGGGCGCGGATTCGCCGAGGGCGGCGGCGATTTCCGCGACGAGCATTTTTCCGACCTCGGTTTTGGGGGCGGGGCCGAGCGTCCTGCGGGAGCCGTCGCGCCCGAGCAGGACGAGCGTATTGTCGTCCGCGCCGAACGCGCCGACGTTCCCGCGCCCGACGAGGTTCGCGGCGACGAAATCGAGATTCTTTTCGACGAGCTTCTTCCGCGCGTAGGCCTCGACGTCGCGCGTCTCCGCGGCGAATCCGACGACGATCTGCCCGGGCGCCTTTTTCGCGGCGAGCGTCCGGAGAATGTCCGTCACGGGCTCGAACTCGACGACCATTCCGCGGCCGTCCTTCTTGCGCTTGTGCGGTTCGTAGTTCTTCGGGCGGAAATCGCACACGGCGGCGGTCTTGAAAAGCACGTCGCAGTCCGGGAACTCAGCTTCGGCGGCGCGGAGCATCTCTTCGCCGGTCGTCACGGGAACGAGGCGCACGCCCTCGGGCGCGGGCAGGGAGACGTTCGCGGAGACGAGGACGACCTCCCAGCCGCGTTCTCGCGCGGCGGCGGCGACGGCGTAGCCCATTTTCCCGCTGGACGGGTTCGAGATGTAGCGCACGGGATCGAAGAATTCGCGCGTGGCTCCGGCTGTGATGAGCGCTTTCATGATGCGGAAAATTCAACGCGCATTCGCTCCGCGAGTCCACGCGAAAAACTCCGCAGGAGCGCGGCGCGGCGTTTTCCCTTCTGTTATTCACAATTTTAAGAATTTTGTTCCAAAGGCGGGGAAAATTTCTTAGCCTGTATTCCCGTCTATGAAATACATTTTTGTCACAGGCGGTGTGGTGTCTTCTCTCGGGAAGGGTTTGTCGGCGGCGGCGCTCGGAGCGCTGCTCGAACTGCGCGGACTGAAGGTGCGCATTCAGAAGTTCGATCCCTATCTGAACGTCGATCCGGGCACGATGAGCCCGTATCAGCACGGCGAAGTGTACGTGCTCGACGACGGCGCCGAGACCGACCTTGACCTCGGGCACTACGAGCGCTTCACGAGCGGCGCGCTTTCCCGCGCGAACTCCGTCTCCTCCGGCCAGATCTACGAGGCCGTCATCGCCAAGGAACGCCGCGGCGACTACCTCGGCAAGACCGTGCAGGTGATTCCGCACGTCACGAACGAAATCAAGGAGCGCATTCTGCGCGGCGGCGAGGGCGTGGACGTGCTGATCACCGAAGTCGGCGGCACGACGGGCGACATCGAAGGTCTGCCGTTCCTCGAAGCGCTTCGCCAGTTCCAGCTGGACGTCGGGCGCGAGAACGTCTGCTTCATTCACTGCGCGCTGATTCCCTTCATCCGCGCCGCGGGCGAGCTGAAGACGAAGCCCGCCCAGCAGTCCACCGCGAAGCTGCGCGAAATCGGCATCCAGCCGGACATCCTCGTCTGCCGCGCCGAGCGTCCGATCACGCAGGAAATGCGCGAGAAGATGAGCCTTTACTGCAACGTTCCCGTGAACGCGGTCATCGAGTGCCGCGACGTCGAGCACTCCATCTACGAGCTTCCGCTGACGCTCGCCGCCGAACATTTCGACGAGGTCGTCATCCGCCGTCTCGGCCTCGAGGCGAAGCCGCGCGACCTCTCGATCTGGGAGGACATCATCCGCCGCCTGCGTCATCCCGCGCACGGCGTGAAGATCGGCGTCGTCGGCAAATACATCGAACTGCAGGACGCCTACAAATCCATTTACGAATCCATCATTCACGGCGGAATCGCCAACGACTGCGGAATCGAAATCCGCCGCATCGACTCCGAGACGCTCGAAAACGGCGATCTTTCCCCGCTCGAAGGGCTGGACGGCATTCTCGTGCCCGGCGGCTTCGGCGACCGCGGAATCGAGGGCAAGATTCTCGCCGCGCGCTTCGCGCGGGAACGCAAGGTGCCGTATTTCGGAATCTGCCTCGGAATGCAGATCGCCGTCATCGAATACTCTCGCCACGTGCTCGGCCTCGCCGACGCCAATTCCACGGAGTTCCGCCCGGACACGACGAATCCCGTCGTGGACATCATGGAATCCCAGAAATCCATCGTCTCCAAGGGCGCGACGATGCGCCTCGGCGCCTACGCCTGCGCGCTCCGCGCGGGAACGCACGCCCGCGAAGCCTACGGCGCGGACGTGATCCGGGAGCGCCACCGCCACCGCTTCGAGTTCAACAACAAATACATGGACGCGCTCGAAGAGGCGGGGCTGCGCGTCGCGGGCGTGAATCCGGACTCGCATCTCGTCGAGATCGTCGAAGTCGTCGATCATCCCTGGATGGTCGGCGTGCAGTTCCACCCGGAATTCAAGTCGAAGCCGTCTAAGCCGCATCCGCTTTTCGCCGCCTTCGTCAAGGCCGCGATCGCGAAGAAGGGCTGAGCGCGTTCCCGCGGACTTTCCCGCCGAGCCGTTTTCCTCCGTCATGGGATTCCACCTGAAGAAAATTCTGAAGGCGATGCTGGCTTCGACCTCGGAGCCGCTCTCCGTCAAGGACATTCAGGCCGTCGTCACGCGCTGGCACGAACAGCGCGAAAAGGACGCCGCCGCCGCGGCGGGAACGCCCGCGGAGGACGACGGGAACGCCGCCGCTCCCGCGCAGGGACTCATCGAGGACATCATCAGCCAGGTGCCCACGCTGCTCACGGCGACGCAGATACGCGAAGCCGTCGCCGAGCTCAATCAGGAAATGGAGGAGAGCGGGGACGTGACGCGGATTCTTCAGGGGCCGGAAGGCTTCCGCATGACGATCGCGCCGGACTACGCGGAGTGGATACGCCTTCTGCGCAACGATCCGCGCCCGCAGAAGCTCACGCAGGCGGCGTTGGAGACGCTCGCCGTCGTCGCCTACCGCCAGCCCGTCACGCGCGGAGAAATCGAGGCGATCCGCGGCGTCTCCGCAGACAGCGCGGTCGCGCGGCTGCTCGATCTCGAGCTCATCGCCGTGTCCGGCCGCGCCGACCTTCCGGGGCGCCCGTCACAGTTTTCGACGACGCCGAAGTTCCTCGACTTCGTCGGGCTGCGGACCATTTCCGAGCTTCCGGAATCCGATGTGCTTTCTCCGGCGCAGATTTCCGCCTGGATCGAACGCGCGAAAAATCCCGTGAAGGCGACCGCCGCAGACGTCGGCCTGCCCGAGGGAGAGTCCGTTCCCGTGAAGCAGACGGAGATTCCGCTCGAATCCGCGGAAGACGCCTGAGTCATTTTTTTTTCAGAAAAAAACGAATTTTTCACCGCCATGAAAGACATTCCCGCCGCCCGCCGAGAAATCGAACGCATCGACGCCGAAATCATCCGCCTGCTCGCCGCCCGCCAGGAGTGCGCGCGCGTCATCGGCGAAAACAAGCGCAGCGCGGGAACGAACGTCTTCGTGCCCGAACGCGAGGAGGAACTGCTCCGCAAGCTCGAAAAGCTCGCCGCCGACCTGAAGATTCCCGCCGCGAACGTCCGCGCGATCTACCGCGAGATCATTTCCGCCTCCGTCGCGCTTCAGATGCGCGAAATGCCCGTCGCCTACCTCGGGCCGGAGGGCACGTTCACGCATCAGGCGGCGCGCAGGAACTTCGGCGGGAGCGTCAGGCTCGTGCCGATGCGCACTATCGCGGAAATCTTCGAGGCGGTCGAGCGCGACAAGGCGGGCTACGGCGTCATTCCCGTGGAAAATTCCTCGGCGGGAGCGGTCGCGGGAGCGCTCGACACTCTCGCGGAATCCAATCTGAAGATCGTCGCGCAGATTCAGCTCGCCGTCGAACAGTGCCTCATTTCCCGCGCGCCGCTGGAAAAGATCCGCCGCGTGCTCTCGAAGGACATCGGGCTCGCGCAATGCTCGCAGTGGCTCATGCATCATCTTCCCGCGGCGGACCTCGTGCCGACGGACAGCACCGCCGCCGCCGTCGCGGAGGCCGCGAAGGACGAGAGCGCCGCTGCGATCGCCGGCTCCGTCGCCGCCGACATCTACGGCGTTCCCGTGCTCGAAAAAGGCATCCAGAACAGCACGGAGAACTACACGCGCTTTCTCGTCGTCGGGAAAAAACCGAATCCGCCGTGCTCCTCCTGCGAGGAAAAGACGAGCCTCGTCGTCTCCATCAAGAACGAGCCGGGCTCGCTGCTCGGAATGCTGGAGCCGTTCTCCAAGCGCGGGATCAACCTCACGAGCATCGAGTCGCGCCCGTCGCGCCGGCGTCCGTGGGAATATCTCTTCTTCGTCGATCTGATCGGCGCCTGGGATTCGGACGACGTGCGCGAGGCGATCGCGGAGCTCGAACGCCGAAGCGTCTTCGTCAAGCACCTCGGCTCCTATCCGAACATCCTGAGCTGAATGCGTTAAAGTTCAGAGCCGAGTGCTGAGAGTTGATTCGGGCCGGAGGCCCGAGGAGGGAGATTTTTCCGCGGAAAACTTCGCGACCGCGTCGGCGAAACCGTCCGCGCCGTCTTCGGAATCTGACGGGAAAAAAGACGAGAGTTGAGGGCTTAGAGGTGAGAGAAGTGACTTGTGGCCGGTGACTCGTAACCGGTGATCACCAAGTTTTGCCTCGGCAAAACTCACAATGGTCCAGTCACCAGTCACAAGTCTCTAGCTACCAGTCGCTTTCCTCTCAGCTCTCGACGCTCATCTCTAAGCTGTTTTCAGCTCTTCTTCGCGAGGAGCTTGGAGGCGGCGGGAATGACGGCGAGCGAGAGGACGGTCGCCGAGATGAGCCCGCCGAACTGCACGATCGCGAGCGGGCCGAGCAGCTCGCCGCCGGGGCAGTCGATCGCGACGATCAGCGGCAGCAGGCCCAGCTCCGTCGTCAGCGAGGTCATCACGATCGGCACGACGCGTTCCCGCGAGCCGACGCGGATCGCTTCGTCCGCGCTCATGCCGCTTTTGAAGAGTTCGCGGTAGCGGTTCAGCAGAATCAGCCCGGAGCGCACGCCGAAGCCGATCACCGTCACGAAGCCCACGATCGAGGCGACGGAGAGAATCGGCGCCTCGTACGCGCCGCCGCCGAACACGGACGCGAGCGTTCCCGGCGAGGCGACGAACACCGCGACGATCCCGCCGATGAGGCACAGCGGAATGTTCACGAGCGTCACCGCCGCGCTGCGCAGACTGCCGAGCGCCGTCGTCAGCAGAAACACGACGGCGACGAGAATCGCCGCGCCGAGCAGGTAGAGCCGCCGCGCCGCGGATTCGCGCGCCTGGATCGTTCCCGCGTATTCGACGGTGCAGCCGAGCTCGTGCATCGCCGGGTCGAGCTTTTCGCGGCACGCCTCGACGAGGTCGCCGAGATTGGAGCCGGGCGCGGGATTGCAGGAAATCATCGCCTTGCGCATCGTGTCGTCGCGCAGAATGAGGTTGGTCACCTCCTCGCGCGAGACGTCGGCGGCGTCGCCGAGGCGCACGCTTCTGCCGTCCGCGCCGAGCAGTTCGAGGTCGCGCACGTCGTCCACGGACATGCGCAGCGCGGGATCGAGCCGCAGCACGACGTTCCAGCGGTCCTGGTTTTTGATGACTTCGCCGAGCCGCAGCCCGTTGAGCGCGGCGGAGACCTGTTCGGCGGCTTCGGCGATCGTGAGCCCGAACGCGCCGAGAATCTCCTGGTCGTAGCGGATGCGCACCGTGTCCACCATGACTTCGCGGTTGGCGCGCGCGTCGGCGGCCTCGGGCATTTTTTCGAGAATCTCCTTCGCCTTGAGCGCGGCGGCGCGCAGCTGCGGGAGCTCGCTCCCGTAGATGTTGATCGCCATTTCGGAATTGGATCCGGAAAGCGCGGCGGAAATGCGGTGCGCGAGCGGGTAGCCGATCATCGTGCTCGTGCCGGGAATGCCCTCGATCGCGTCGCGGATCGCCTCGCGGATTTTTTTCTGATCCTTCTTCAGATCGACGCGCACGAGCAGCTCCGACGCGGAGACGGGCTCGGCGTGCTCGTCGTTTTCGGCGCGCCCCGTGCGCTGCGCGACGGAAAGCACGCCGTCGATTTTTCCGACGCGCTCGGCGCAGCCGCGGGCGATGCGCTCCGTTTCTTCGAGCGACGTTCCCGGCACGGCGTTCACGAAGACGGTGTAGCAGTCTTCGTTGAAGGGCGGGAGAAAGCTCGCGCCGAACGTTCCCGCGAGCCAGAGCGCGCCCGCCGTCAGCGCGAGCGTTCCCGCGACGACGAGCTTCGCGCGGCGCATGCAGAAGTTCAGCACGGGCTCGTAAAGGCGGTGAATCTGCCGCACGGAAAAGCTCTCGCGCGGCGGCGTTCCCGCGTCCGCGGCGGGGGCGCCGTTCTTCTTCGCGCGGAACGCGAGCGAGCACAGCACGGGAACGACCGTCACCGCGACGGCGAGCGACATCGCGAACGCGAGCATGAACGAGATGCCCAGCGGGCGGAAGAACTGCCCCTCGAGCCCCGACAGGAAAAGCACCGGCGTGAACACGAGCAGAATGATCGCCGAGGAATAGCCGATCGAGCCGAGGATTTCGCCCTTCGCCGCCATGAGCACCTCGTATTTCGTGCGCCGCTTTTCGGGCGGGAGCGCGGCGTTTTCCGAAAGCCGCCGCCACGCGATTTCGACGAAGATGATCGCGTTGTCCACGACGTCGCCGACCGCGACCGCGAGCCCGCCCAGCGTCATGATGTTCACCGCGAGCCCGAACGCCGGGAACAGCAGCATCGCGAACAGAATCGAAAGCGGCATCGCCGCGAGCGTGACGAGCGCCGTGCGCACGTTCAGCAGCGTGAGGAAAATCACGAGCATGACGACGACGCCCGCCGTGATCAGCGTTTCCGCGCCGTTCGCGAGCGACATTTCGATGAAGTCCGACTGGCGATAGGCGTTCGCGTGCAGGCGCATGCCCGCGGGCAGTCGGCTCGCGGAAAATTCCGCGACCGCCTTGTCCACGGCGCGCGTGAGCTCCTGCGTGTTCGCGCCGGGCGTCTTCTGCACGGAAAGCACGACCGCGTCCGTGCCCATGAATCCGGCGTTCCCGCGGCGCGGCGCGCCGTCGATGCGCACGTCGGCGAGGTCCTCGATCTTCGCCGTTCCCGACGGATGCGCGGGAACGAGCGAACGCCGCAGCTGCTCGAGCGTCTCCACGCGCGAATCCTGCTGAATCGGCAGCTCCGTGCCCGCGACTTCCTCGAGGTAGCCGGCGGGCGCCGTGGAGCCCGCGGACTCGACCGCCGCGCGCAGATCGTCGAGCGAAATCTTCGCCTGGCGCAGGCGCGCGGGATCGTAAACGACCTGATACTCCGGCAGGCGGCCGCCGAGCACCGTGACCTGGCCGACGCCGGGAATCGCGAGCAGGCGGTTGCGCAGACGGTATTCCGCGAGCTGGCGCATGTCGAGCAGCAGCCGCGCGCGCTCGGCGTCGGTGAGGTTTTTCGAAAATTCCTCGTCGGGCGTGAGCGCGAGAAGCATGATTTCGCCCGTCACGGAAACGATGGGCGCGAGCTCCGGCGAGACGTTCTGCGGGAGCGAGGCGCGCACGCTCGAAAGGCGCTCCGTCACGATCTGCCGCGCGAGGTAGATGTCCGTGTCCCAGTCGAAATCGACCCAGACGAACGAAAGCCCGCCGCCGGAGGAGGAGCGCACGCGCTTCACGCCCGCCGTGCCGTTCATCGCGGACTCGACGGGAATCGTCACGTAGCGCTCGACCTCCTCGGCGGTGAGCCCGCTCGCCTCGGTCTGGATCGTGACGCGCGGCACCTTCAGCTCCGGGAACACGTCCACGGGAATGTCTTTGACGACGAAAAAGGAAACCGCCGCGAGCAGCGCCGTGAGCATCAGCACCGTGAGGCGTTTCCGCAGGCAGAATGAAATGATTGCGTTCATTTTTGTGCGTAAATTTTTATCGGATACGTTTTTTTCGGGAACCGGCGAGAAACGAAGGCTCAACTTCCCTCTCATCCCTCACCTCTCATCTCTCATCTTTCCTCGTCAGTGCTCGCCTTCGTGGAATTTTCCGTCGGCGTGGAAGTGCCCGGCGGCCTTCTTCGCCGCGTTCCCGTCCGCGGGAAGCACGTATTTCAGCTCGTAGCCGCCTTTGACGACGACGGTCTCGCCCGCGCGCACGCCCTTCACGGGAGTCACGCCGCGGCGCGCCGGACGCGTCTTCACCTTGCGCGCGAAGAACGCGTTTTCGTCGTGCGGGTCGCGCACGAAGACGACGTCGTCCACGCCGACCTTGATGACGGCGCTGCTCGGCACGGGAACGAAGCCCTCGTCCGCCTCGTCGCGGCGGAAGACTTCGAGCCGCGCGACTTGCCCCGGGAACACGCCCTCGGGCAGATTTTCCGGAACGAAATAAATCGTGCGCGCCTGCGTCGCCTCGTCGATCTGCGCGGAGACGCGCAGCGTTCCCGCGAGGCGCAGCGTCTCGCCGCCGACGGACACCGCGAGCCGCGCCTGCGTTCCCGCGAACGCGTCCGCGCCGAACGCCGAGCCCTTGAACTCGAGCGCGCGCGACGAGACGAGCGTGAGCGCGCCCGCGCCGCGTTCGCCCCAGGCGCCTTCGCTGAGGTCGAGCGACTGAATCCGCCCCGCGAACGGCGAGGAGACGATCAGCCTGCCGTCGCGCAGCTCCGCGCCGTCCGTCGCCGCGAGCCAGAGCCCGCGGGAACGCTCGGCGGCGGCGGCGAGCACGGGAATTTCCGCGCGCAGAAACGCGGCTTCGCTTTCGAGCGCGCCGTTTTTCGTGCCGATTTTCGCGAGGCGTTCGAGGCGCGCCTCGAGCGCGGCGAGGTTCGAGCGCGCGCGGGAAAGGTCCGCGTCCGCCTGCGCGAGGTCGCTGCGCATCGCGATCAGCTCCGGCGAGGAAAGCGAGTAGAGCGGCGTTCCCGGCTCGACGTTCTGGCCGGGCGTCACGAAAAAGCGCACGCGGCCGGCGGCGGGCAGGGCGGCGGTCTTCACCGCGTCGGCGGGAACGCGCATCTGCCCGTAGTAGGAGCGCGCCGCGCTCACGGACGCGTCGGAAACCGTTTCGAAGCGCATCGCGACGGACTGCCGCGCTCGCGGCGAAATCTCGACGCGCGTTCCCGCGTCTTCGGCGTCGTCGTGCGCGTCGTGGTCGTGCCCGTCGCACGCTTCGCCCGCGTGCGCGTCATGCGCGTCGTGGTCGTGCTCATGCTCGTGGTCGGCTTCGTGCTCGGTGTGTTCGTGGTCGTGTTCGTGCGGAGCGTGCTCGGCTTCGTCGTGGTCGCCGTGCTCGTGCGTTTCGTGCGCGTCGTGGGCGCAGTTCGCGTCGTGCGCGTGTTCCGCCGCGTTCGCGAAAACGGCGAGCGTTCCCGCGAGCGCGAGCGTGATGAAAAATTTTTTGGTCATGGAATTTCGGTTGAAGATTGACGGAGTGAATGCGATTTGGAGGTGGCTGGGAACTGGTAACTTGTGACTGGAGCAGTGAAGCGCTTCGCGCTGTTTAGGGTTTATTGTTTAAGGTTTATTTTTCCAAACTCTACACCTTAAACCATAAACAGCTCCGAAGGAGCTCTTCTCCTGCCACTTGTCACTTTGCGAGCGCCTTCCGGATTCCGGCGGAAAAGCCTTCGGCGGTGCGGGCGGAAATTTCCAGATGCGCTTCCGTGACGCGGAGCGAAAAGGCTTCCGTCGCCGAGGCGTCGTCCGCGGCGAAGATCACGGAATTGTCGTTGTGCGAGCCGTGCGGACGCAGGCCTTCAGCCTTGAGCTCGATGCCGAAGCGCTTCTTCGCTTCGGCGCAGAACTCGAGCGCGGCGGCGTGAGCGTCGGCGTTTCCGCGTTCGTAGAACACGCGCGTCGTTTCGCGCAGCGGGAACGCGGGAGCGCCGGATTCCGTCGCGGCGACGGAAAAGACCGCCGCGGGCGCGTCCGCGGGAACGCTTGAACAGGCGGACGCGAGCGTCGCGACCGCGATTGAAAGAATGAGGAAGAATTTTTTGTTCATGATTTTTCTATGTTCGTTTTTGTGTAAGGGGGGTGTGTTCTGGAGGTGACAAGTGACAGGTGACAAGTGACAGGTGAGGAGCTCCTTCGGAGCTGTTTATGGTTTAAGGTGTAGGGTTTAGAAAAATAAACCTTAAACAATAAACCTTAAACAGCGCGAAGCGCTTCACTGCTCCTGTCACTTTCTCCGCGCTCTCAGCGCTTCGATTCTGATCCGCGCCTTCAGAAAATCGCCGAGCGCGTCGCAGTAGGCGAGCGAGGCGGTGAAATTCTGCGCGGCGGCTTCGGAAAGCGCGGTCGGGAGCGTTTCCCCGGCGTCGATTTCCGCGTAGATTTTTTCCGTGCGGCGCAGAAAATCGCGGGAACGCGTCTCCTGCGCGCGGCAGTGGTTTTCCGCGATTTCCTGCTCGGCTTCGAGGCGGCGCAGCAGGTGAAACTGATCCTGCCACAGCGCGAGCGTCTCGATGCGCACGACCTCGCGCTCGCCCTCCGCCTCCGCGACGCCGAGGCGGTTGCGGTTCCACAGCGGGAGCGTGAAGCCGACGCCGAGCGTGAACGAATCGGCGAACTCGTCGTTCCCGTCGAGCTCGTAGCTCGGCGAGAGCGAGAGCTCCGGATACTGCCGGCGGATTTCCGTCTTCAGCGCGGTTTCGCTCGCGGAGTAGCGGGCGAGGGCGGCGCGGACGCGCGGGAGCTCGGCGAGCTCCTCCGGCGTCGGCGAAGGCGCGGCGGCGGGAACGCCCGCGGGCAGCGCGGCGTCGAGCTTCAGCGCGCGCGCGACGGTCGGCGCCAGGCCGAGCTGCGCGGCGATGCGGGAACGCACGTCCACGAAGCGCGCGTCGAGGTCGCGCTTTTCCAGCTCGGCGGCGTTGACGCGGTCGTTTTCCTTCTGCAGTTCGGCGGCGGTGACTTCGCCGGCGTCGAAAAGGCGTTCCAGGCGCGCGCGTTCCTCGCGGGCGTTGATCAGGTAAAGCTCGGCGACGCGCAGTTTCGCCTCGACGACGGCGCAGTCCGTCCACAGCTCGGCGAGCCCGGCGGCGAAATCGAGTTCCGCCTGGACGAGCGTCCAGTAGTCCGCTTCGGCGTAGCGCTCGGCGGCCTCCTCGGCGAGCGCGGGAAGGCCCGTCACCGGAATCGTCAGCGACGCGCCCGGCGTGTACGCCCACGGCTGCGCGCTCGTGTTCAGCACGCGCTTGACGGAGAACGAGACCGCGGGATCTTCCCACCAGCCGGAGGCGTCGCGCACGGCGCGGCTCTTGGCGAGGCTCGCGCGGGCGCGGTTCAGTTCGGGATTGAGCGCGAGCCCGATCAGCTTCGCGTCGGCGAACGTGAGTTCCGTGCGCTCCCGCGCGACGGCGTCGGAGCGTTCCCGCCACGCGACGGCTTCGCGCCCGAGGTCGATCGGGCGCTCCTCGTAGCTCGCGCACGCCGACAGCATCAGCGCGGGCAGGCAGAGGACGTAAAATTTTTTTCTCATGATTCGTTTCGTTTTTTTGAAGGGGAAAATTTTCTTTTTTCGGGAAAGCGGGAAGACGCACCGGGGCGGAACTTCCGCGGATTTCCTTTTCGTGAAAAAAAGAAGGGGATGCACGGAAAGCGGCGCGGGAACGCCCTTTCCGTCGGAAAAATGCGCGCGCGCCGCGGGCTACGCCAGCAGCGGGAGCACGCCCGCGCGGTTCGGCGCGCGGAGCAGGGCGAGAAGCGCGTCGTCCCCGGGCGGGAACGCCGACGGAACCGCGCGCGAGCGGAGCGCGGCGGCGTCGAAAAGCGCAGAGAAGAATTCGGCGAAGAAAAACGCGTCCGGCGCGGGAACGCCGTTCGGGCACGCGGCGGCGGCGAGGTCGTCGTCGAGCGCGACGGTCAGCGGTTCGTGCGGCGCGCGGAAATCGCCGCCGGCGTCCGCGTCGTGCGCGCAGGGCGTTCCCGCGCGGCGGTCGGCGTGCGCCGTTTCCCGCGTTTCCGCGCACGCGGCGTTCCCGACGAAGGAGATTTCTCCGTCGGCGAAGCACGCAGTCGTCGTCGCCGTGTTGCCGACGAGCGTCAGCAGCAGGGCGAAGCACAGAAATATGTCGCGGAAAATGCGCATGGACGGGGAAATTCGGAAAAATTCACACTGCTCCGGTCACCAGTTACAAGTTACGAGCCGCTTGATCAAAATGTTCATGCTGCGGGCCCTCAGTGCGTTTTCTTCAGCAGGGCGATGAGCTCGTCGAGCTGGCTCATGTCCTTGTTCGCGACGGATTCGCGGATGCAGCCGGAAAGGTGGTCGTTGAGCACTTCCGTCCACGCGCCGCGCAGGGCGCCCGAGACGGAGGCGATGAGGCGCAGAATCTCGACGCACTCGCGGTCGTCCTCGATCATCTGCTGCAGCGCGCGCGTCTGCCCCTCGATGCGGCGCAGGCGCGAGACGAGCTTTTTCTTCATCTCCGAGGTGCGGCAGTGCGAATGTCCGTTCTTGTTCATCGTCTGCATATAGGGCTACCCCCTATCCCTCCCCGCGTCAAGCCGTTTTTCCCGCGCGGCGCGGGCGGACGTTCCCGCGGCTTGACGTTCGGGATAAAATATCCCCGAGAGTTCTCGGCTTCTTCGAAGACGCCAGATTTCTTTTCCCCCAATAAATACCCCTCCCCATGAAAAACACGAAATTCCGTTCCCGCAGATTCTTCTTCCGCGCCTCCGCGCTCGCCGCGGTCGCGCTTCCCCTCGCCGCCGTGCTCGCGCCGTCCGCCCGCGCGGAAACCGTCTGGGCGAAAGGCGTGAGCTGGGAAAGCGGTTGGTTCGATCAGGACAAAGTCGGAGCGCTCCTTTTTGATGATGAAGGTAGGGTTATCAAGACAGATTCTTTCATGTGTTGGGCGGCCGCGTCATCCAACATCATCGCGTGGTGGCAGGCGCAGGCGCCCGCATCGGCGATTCCTGATGTGGCACCGAGCGAGCAGGCAGATATTTACGAGGCGTTCACGACTAATTTCAAGAATGTCCCGCGAGGTGCGGAAATCGCTTGGCGATGGTATTTTGGCGGATGTAATTTAACACAATTAAACTACACCTATGATTTTGAAAATGGTAAAACCGATAGCGGTCGCTACTGGGAAGATTATGTGAACGGAACCGTCGGTGAGACGAGTGGCGACAGCTGTCCGAGTTGGATTATCGGCGAATTCGTGGTTGAGACTTACGGTTTTGACGACAGAGCAGATAAATTTGCAGGAGATGTGTCCGCGGCGTTGAGCAACGGCTACGGCGTCGCGCTTTCTCTTACTTCTGGTGCAGACGGAAGCGGTCATTCCATCACGCTTTGGGGTTTGGAGCGGGAAGGGGATCTTGTCACGAAAATTTATATTACCGATTCCGATGATGCGGCCTACCGAAGCAATTCCATTTTCGCTTGCGAAGTGGAATATAAGCCTACGGAAGAGTCAATCGGCGACGCAAGTAAGGGAGAGACCGTTATTGATTGGACTAAGACGACGATTTGGCTGAAATCTTCAGATTACGACGGATTCAGTTATTACATCAACGCCTGGAGCGCGCTCGCGCTTCCCGTTCCCGTGCCGGAGCCGTCGGCGTTCGCGCTGATCGCCGGGCTGTTGGGGGGGGGGCTTGCGGCGGCGCGCCGCAGGCGCCGCAAGGCGTGAGGCCTTTTCCCTCGCTCGCTGAAAACAAATTCATCGGATTCCGCCGCGCCCGAAGTTCTTTTTCTCGGCGGAAAATTTCGGCGGAGGGCTTCGTCCTTCGCCGTCAGCCGTTGAGTCTCCGCAGGAGCTCCGAGCGGGAGATTTCGAAGAAGATCTTCTGTCCGCCGGGGCCGACGTTCGGCTGCGAGGTCGCGAAGAGCGCGGAGAGCAGGCGGCGGACGGCGGCGGGGTCGTCGATTTCTTCGCGTCCCTGTTCGGCGTGAACGGCGGCGATCCGGGCGATCGTCTCGTGCGCGACGTTCCCGCGCGAAAATTCGGCGGGCAGCCGTGCGATGCGGTCGGCGAGGTCGCGCACGAACATTCCGACGTCCGCTGAGAGCGAGAGCCAGTCGGGCACTTCGGTGATTCGGAAATAGTTGCGCCCGAACTCC
This sequence comes from Candidatus Spyradosoma sp., assembly GCA_051884475.1. Taxonomy (GTDB): domain Bacteria; phylum Verrucomicrobiota; class Verrucomicrobiia; order Opitutales; family UBA953; genus Spyradosoma. The sequence goes on along the minus strand of JBJEVP010000294.1, from coordinate 7,581 downwards.
TCGATGCGGAATCCGGCTTCCTCGAGGGTCGCCATGTTGCGCAGGAGCACGTCGGCGAGCACGGGTTCGAACTCGACGGGCTCGGGAAAGAGCAGGGGCTGCGAGCGCCGTTCCGCCCTGCGGAAGCGTTCGAGCGCGCGTTCGTACCAGACGCGCTGCAGGGCGAAGCGGGAGCTGAACACGAGGAGATTCTTCTCGAAGCGGAAAAGCAGCAGTCCGTCGAACCCGAGTTTTCCGAGAAAGCTCCAGGCGGCCCACGACGCGGCCGCGGGAGCGCGCGCGGAGACGTCCGCGGGGCGCGGGAACGCCGGAGCGGGAACGTCGGCGGCGACGGGCGGCGGCGGAATTTTTTTCGGGGAAAAGTCCGAAGGCGCCTTCCCGGCGCGCGGTTCGGGCGTTTCGGGCTCGGGAGCGGCGCGGAGTTCCCGCGCGGGAACGGAGATCTTCTCCGCGGCGGGAGCGGGGCGGAAGGCGCGTTCCGGAACCGCCTGCGGCGGGGCGGCGGAAACGTCCGCGGCGGGATTTTCGCCGAGCGTCTCGAGCACCGCCGAAATGATGAGATTGCGCACGGCGGACTCGTTGCGGAAGCGCACTTCGCGCTTGGCGGGGTGCACGTTCACGTCCACCGCGTGCGGATCGACGTCGAGGAAGAGAAACGCCAGAGGATAGCGTCCGCGCGGGATCAGCGTGTGAAAGCTTTCGACGAGCGAATACGCCATCGTGCGGTTGTCCACGGGGCGGCCGTTGACGACGTTGACCATCTCCGCGCGCGAGGCCCGACTCACGCCGGGCCTTCCGATGAGGCCGGAGACCCGCATTCCCGGCGCCTCCTTCGGCGTGAGCGGAACGAGGTCGTCGGCGAGCTGAGAGCCCCAGATCGCGCCGACGCGTTCCCGCAGGTCCTCGACGGCGGGCGAGCGGAAGATTTCGCGGTCGTTTTCCCGGAGCGAGAAGGCGATTCCGGGGTGAGCGACGGCGTAGAGCCGCACGCAGCGCGTGATGTGCGCCGCCTCGGTGTTTTCGGATTTGAGAAACTTCAGGCGCGCGGGAACGTTGAAGAAAAGGCGGGAAATCTCGATGCGCGTTCCCGCGGGCATGCCGACTTCGCGGCAGTGGCGGTATTTTCCGCCTTCGACGAGGATTTCCGTCCCGGTCTCCGCGTCCCGCGTGCGCGTGCGCAGAGTGAATCGGGAAACGCTCGCGACGGACGGGAGCGCCTCCCCGCGGAAGCCGAAGGAGCGGATTTCGTCGAGGTCCGCCGTCGCGCGGATCTTGCTCGTCGCGTGGCGTTCGAGGGCGAGCAGCGCCTGGTCGGGCGTCATGCCGCAGCCGTTGTCCTCGATCGACATGAAGCTCTTCCCGCCGTTGCGGAACTCGATCGTGACGCGCGTCGCTCCGGCGTCCACGGAGTTTTCGAGCAGCTCCTTGACGACGGACATGGGGCGCTCCACCACCTCGCCCGCGGCGATCTGGTTGGCGACGTTGTCGGGAAGTATTCGGATTTCCGGCATTGCGAAAGCCGAAAGCCTACTCGCCTTTCCTTCGAGCGGCAAATTGAAATTTGGCGTCGCCGCCGCCGCGGGAACGGATTTCGCGGCGCGCGTTCCCGCGCGTCAAATTTCAATTTGCCCGCGGCGCGGCGAGAGACTATCATTCCGCGCCAATTATGAAAGTTTCCCTGCAATGGCTGAACAAATACGTGGACCTGAGCGACGTTCCCGCGGAAAAGATCGCGGACGCGCTCCCGATGATCGGGCTTGAAGTCGAAGAGGTTTCTTCGGCGGGACTCGTGCCGCTCGAGAACGTCGTGATCGGGAAAATCCTTTCTTTCGTTCCGCACGCGAACAGCGACCATCTGAGCGTCTGCCGCGTGGACGTGGGCGACGGCGCGGTCCGCCAGATCGTCTGCGGCGCGAAGAACTTCAAGGCGGGCGACGTCGTTCCCGTCGCGCTTCCCGGCGCGGCGCTCCCGGGCGGAGTCGTCATCAACGAGACGAAGATGCGCGGCGAGGTCTCGCAGGGCATGATGTGCTCGGCGCGGGAGCTCGGCATCGGCGACGACCACGCGGGCCTGCTCATTCTGACGGACCGCGATCTGCCGCTCGGCACTTCGATCAACGACCATTTCCCGCCGGCGGACACGGTCTTCGACGTCTCCATCACGGCGAACCGCGGGGACTGCCTGAGCATCGTCGGCGTGGCGCGCGATCTCGCCGCCTGCTTCGACAGACCGCTGAAGACGCCGGAAATCCCGGCGGAGGTCGCTCCCGTCTCCGACGCTCCCTCGGCGGACTCCCTGCTCAAAAAACTTTCGCTCGAGGCGCCCGACTGCGCGCTCTACAACGCGTTTTCGATCCGCGGCGTGAAGGTCGGCCCCTCGCCGGAATGGATGCGCCGCGACCTGCTCGCCGTCGGCCTGCGCCCGATCAACAACGTCGTGGACGTCACGAACTGGGTGCTCATGGAGCTCGGTTCTCCGCTGCACGCCTTCGACGCCGCTCGGATCGGCGGGAACGAAATCCGCGTCCGCCGCGCGCGCGAAGGCGAGAAAATCCGTCTGCTCGACGGCAAGGACTACGAGCTTTCTCCCGAAATGTGCCTGATCGCCGACGCGGAAAAACCGCTCGTCGTCGCGGGCGTGATGGGCGGCGAAGACTCCGGCGTGACCGAGGCGACGACCGACGTCGTGCTCGAGGCCGCGTGGTTCGATCCCGCGAGCGTCCGCAGGACGTCGCGCCGCCTCGCGCTTTCCTCCGACAGCTCCACGCGCTTCACGCGCGACGTCGATCCGACGATGGTCGCCAAGGCGGGCGCGCGCGCCGCGCGGATGATCTGCGAGCTCGCCGGCGGCGAAATCGTCGGCCCGGTCGTCTCCCTCGGCGCGCTCCCGCGCGGCGACCGCGAGATCGAGATCACGGGCGATTACGTGCGCGGGCGCTGCGGCTACGACGTTCCCGACGCGGCGATTCTCGACGTGTTCCGCCGCCTCGGCTTCTCCGTCTCCGAAGACGGCGGCGCTTGGCGCGTGCTCGTTCCCGCGTTCCGCCCGGAAGTCGATCGGCCGATCGATCTCGTCGAGGAATTCGTGCGCATCTACGGCACGGAGACGATTCCCTCGACGGCGATTCCCGCGCCGACCGTTCCCGCGGCCGACGCTCCCGCGGCGGAGTTCCGCCGCCGCGCGGGCGCGCTGCTCGTCGGGCAGGGTTTCGCGGAATGCGTGCACTACACGCTGCGCGATTCCGCCGAGCTGAAGAAATGCTTCGGCGAGAAGATCGCCTCCGCGCTCGCGCTCGCTAATCCGCTCACGAGCGAGCAGTCGCACATCCGTCCCTCGCTGCTTCCGGGACTGCTCGACGCGCTGAAGCTCAATCTCGCCGCGCACAACGAGCCGCGCCGCTTCTTCGAGATCGGCACCGTGTTCCGCCCGCAGAAGGACGGCGCGCTGCGCGAGCTCGTCTCCGTCGCGTTCGTCGCGCTCGCCGAGCCCGTCACGCGCTCGTGGCGTTCCCGCGAGAAGATCGATTTCTACTACGCGAAAAAACTTTGCCTCGACGTCGCCGCGCGCGCCGGAATCGCCGAGCAGCGTCTGCTCTTCTCCGCGATGAACGCCGACGAGACGCCGATCTGGCAGAAGGGGCATTCCGCCGCCGGGAGCGACCGCGCCCGCGCGCTCGAGCTCGCGCTCGGCCTCGTGAACGTGAAGCTCGCCCGGCAGAACTGGGACATCGAGGGGAACGTCGTCGCGGGGGAAATCCTCTTCACGCAGGACGTCTTCAGGAATCCGCCGAAGCGCACGCGCTTCAGGCCGTTCGCCTCGTTCCCGCCGGTGACGAAGGACATCGCGCTCGTCGTGGACGCCTCGCTGCCCGCGGGCGACGTCGCCGACCGCCTCAAGGCGACCGCGACGAAGGCGACCGCGAAGCAGTTCAACGTCGAGAAGGTCAACTGCTTCGACGTCTACGCGGGCAAGGGCCTGCCCGAAGGCAAGAAGTCGCTCGCGTTCGAAATCGTGTTCCGCTCCGAGACGAAGACGCTCACGGACGCGGAAGTGAACAAGGTCTTCGAAAAAATCATGCTCGACATCGAGCGCGCCGTGAAATGCACGGTTCGGCGGTGAGCGGAGATTTTCCCGAGGGCTTGAGCCCGGCGGTCGTCGCGCTCGGCGCCAATCTCGGCGACCGCGCGGGAACGCTCCGCGCGGCCCTCGCCGAGCTGGAGGCGCGCGGGAACGCGCTGATCGCGTGTTCGCCGTTTCACGAGACGGCGCCCGTCGGCTACCTCGACCAGCCGGACTTCATCAACGCGACGGCGCTCTTCGGCGTTCCCGCCGGAGTCTCGCCCGAGGCGTTTCTCGCGGAGCTGCTCGACGTCGAAAAAAAGTTCGGGCGCGTGCGCACGTTCCCGAACGCCCCGCGCACGCTCGATCTCGATCTGATCTTTTTCGCGGACGAGACGCGCGACTCGCCCGGGCTCACGCTTCCGCATCCGCGCTGGCGGGAACGCGCCTTCGTCGTCGAGCCGCTCGCGGAAATGCTCGCCGCGCTCGGAGACCGCGTTCCCGCGTGCGTCGCGGAGCGCGTCCGGGATCTGAATTTCAGCACCAGAAAGTCATGACGAACGAAAACGAAAATCCGCCGATGCGCGTCGGGCTCGGCTACGACGTTCACCGCGTCGCTCCCGGGCTGCGCTGCGTGCTCGGCGGCGTGGAGATTCCCTCGGAGGTCGGCGCCGTCGCCCATTCCGACGGCGACGTGCTTGCCCATGCGGTCGCCGACGCCGTGCTCGGGGCCGCCGGGCTTCCCGACATCGGGCACTATTTTCCGCCGAACGATCCCGCGTGCGCGGGCATCGACTCGCTGAAGATCGTCGCGAAGGCGGCGGAGGAGGCGGCGCGCCTCGGCTGGCGCGTGGGCAACGTGGACGCCTCGGTCATCGCCGAGCGCCCCAGGATCGGGAAGCACGTTCCCGCGATGCGCGAGCGTCTCGGCGCCGCGCTCGGCGTTCCCGCCGCGCGCGTGGGCGTGAAGGCGACGACCAACGAAAAGCTCGGCGCGATCGGCGCGGGCGAGGGCATCGCCGTGCACGCGGTCTGCCTGCTTCTGAGGCGTCAGGACTGAGAAATCGGATTTTTCCCCCTCGCTTTTTTTTAAGGAAATGAATTTTGTCCGAACAATGACGACCGTCTTCCGCCGGAAGATTTTCCGGCTCGCGCCGCTGCTTTGCGCCGCCGCGGTTTTTTCCGTCCGCGCCGAGGCGGAGACTTCCGCCGCTTCGCCCGCGCCGGAGAGCGCCCGCGTCGTCGTCGTCGCCAACGCCGACGATCCGGAATCGCTCGACGTCGCCGCGCACTACATGCGGGCGCGGGGCGTTCCCGCGGAGAACCTCGTCGCGCTCCCGATGCCGCGCAAGGAGACGCTTTCCTGGGACGAGTTCTCGGCGAAGGTCTTTTCTCCGCTGCGCCGCGAGTTCGCCGCGCGTGGGCTGATCGCCGGGAGCGTTCCCGAAGACGCTCCGGCGGACGATTTCGGGCGCGCCCCTCTCCTCGTTTCCGAAGAGACGCTGCGGAAATGGTGCTCCGTTCCGGACGAAAAAAGGATTTTCTGCGTCGTGCTCTGCCGGGGCGTGCCGCTGCGCGTCGCGAACGACGCCTCCCGACTGCCGAAAATCGACGAGGCCTCCGGCGCGAAGCGCGGGCCGCTCGACGTGAACTGCGCCTCCGTCGATTCCGAAATCGCGCTGCTCGGCGTTCCCGGGACGGCCGCGAACGGCGCCGTCGTCAATCCCTTCTTCAAGGAAAACCGCGAGAAAAGCGGCGCCGCCAAGCGCATTTTTTTCCGGGTCGCGAGGCTCGACGGCGCGACCGCGGCGGACGCCAAGGCGCTCGTCGACAACGCGGTCGCCGCGGAAAAGACCGGACTGCTCGGCCGCGCGCTCATCGACTTGGGCGGCCCGCACAAGGAGGGCGACGTCTGGCTCGGACGCTGCGCGGAGACGGCGCGCGCGCTCGGCTTCGAGACGGGAGTCGAGCGTTCCCGCGCGCTCGCGGACGCGGACGCGCGCTACGACGCTCCCGCGCTTTACTTCGGGTGGTATTCGGGGAGCGTGGGCGGATTCTTCCGCGACCCGAATTTCCGCTTTCCGCCGGGCGCGGTCGCGATTCACATCCACAGTTTTTCCGCGACGTCGCTGCGTTCCCGCACCGCGTGGACGCCGGGGCTCGTCGCGCGGGGCGCGACGGCGACCGTCGGCAACGTCTTCGAGCCCTATCTCGGCATGACGCATCACCCGCATCTTTTCCTCGAGGCGCTCGCGGCGGGAATGAGCGCGGGCGAGGCCGCGGCGTATTCGATTCCCGTGTTCAGCTGGCAGGGCGTGTTCGTGGGCGACCCGCTTTACCGCCCGTTCGCGAAGACTCCCGAGGCGCAGATGGCCGCCGCGACGGGCGGGCTGCCGACGCGCCTTTCGCAGTACGCGTTTCTGCGCGCGGCGAACCTCGCCGAAGCGCGCGGGAACGCGGCGGAGGCGGCGCGGATTCTGAAGAACGGAGAAATGTTCGCGCCCGGGCTCGCGCTCAATTTCCGCCTCGCGGAGAAGGAGTTCGCGGAGAAGGGCGCCTGTTCCCGCGCGATTCCAGTGCGCGTTCCCGAACTGGAGAATCCCGGGCTGATGCTCGAGACGGCGCGCCTGCTCGCCAAGGCCTCCCGCGCGGACGACGCGCTGAAGCTCTACGCCGACCTGCTCGACAGGCGCCTCGCTCCGGAGTTCGTCCGGGAAAAGGTCCTGCGCGAGGCCTGCGCGCTGGCGCGTTCCCGCGGCGCGTCCGCTCCGCTTTCCCGCTGGTATCCCGAACTCGAAATGACGTCCTCGAAAAAAGGAGGCGCGAAGAAATGAGGGCCGTCGTGCAGCGCGTGAAGCGCGCTTCCGTGACGGTCGGAGGCGCGGTCGTCGGCGAAATCGGCGCGGGAATGCTGGTGCTTCTCGGCGTGGAGCGCGGCGACGCGGAAACGGACGTCGCGTGGCTCGTCTCGCGCCTCGCCCGGCTCCGCGTTTTCGACGACGGCGCGGGCAGGATGAATCTCGCCCTGCGCGACGTCGGCGGGGACGCGCTCGTCGTCAGCCAGTTCACGCTTTTCGGCTCGATGAAGAAGGGCTCGCGGCCCTCGTTCAGCCGCGCCGCCGTTCCCGCGGAGGCGATTCCGCTCTACGAAAAATTCGTCGCCGATCTTTCCCGCGCCCTCGAAAGGCCCGTTCCCACGGGGCGCTTCGGCGCGATGATGGACGTCGCCCTCGTCAACGACGGTCCCGTCACGCTCGTTCTCGACTCGCGCTCCGGAGAGTGAGCGCTTCCGGAGCGCGGATTTTCCCGGAGGAAAATTCTTTTGAAGAACGTTCCCGCCGCGCGGCGGGAACGCCGTTTCTCCGCGCCTCTTGCGCGTCAAAAAAAACTTGCGGGAAGGCGGAGGAAAAAGCGAGAATCCGCGCAGAATTTTTTCCTCGTTTTCCGCCCATGAAAAAGCATGTCCTCCCCCTGTTTTCACGCCGCGCGCTGACGGCCGCGGCGAGCGTTTCCGTCGCCGC
>JBJEVP010000293.1:0-5628 GCA_051884475.1 Candidatus Spyradosoma sp. | reverse complement strand
GAGCCGCTCCGGCTTGATGTATGCGATTATCATTTTCATAACGTTGAAACGAAAATTCAAATTGTATGTAAGCCTGAAACCCTTTGTTTTGAAATCGTGCCCATAAATAAAGGATTCATTTCGATTTCACGCAAGCAAAAATTTTACATTTTTTTCCAAAGTTTTGAAGATTCGCTTAAAATAAACGGAAAAAATTGTAAAATCGCACATTCCCGTTCTTCTCCGAAACGGAAAAACGTTCCCGCGAAGCCCCGCCCGAAGCCGCGGGCGTTCCCGAGCGCGCTTTTTCAGCTTTTAAGCGGGAACGTTTTTATTTATCTTTTCCGAAAATCTTCGTCAGATTCCGCACCATGAAAACGCGCCGCATTCCCGTTTCCTTCCTGTTCGCCGCCGCCCCCTTCCTTTCGGCGGCGACGACCGCGACCGCCGAAGGCGAAACGGAAACGCCGCCCGTCGATCCGACGCCCGTCGAAGTCTGGAACGTGAACGGAACGAAAATCTCCGACGCGCTCTGGGACGACGACGCCGGGCTCAACGACCTCACGGACAAGGCGCTGACGGTGCACCAGGACGCGAACGGCGCGCTCACGGGCAAGATTTCCGGAACGAACTGCTCCCTCGTCAAAAAAGGCGCCGCGAACCTGACTCTCGCCGGAGAAATCGCGCTCGGAACGGGAACGATCACCGTGGCCGAAGGCGCCCTGACCTTCGGGGCGGACGTCTCGCTCCCGGCCGCGGCCTTCACCGTCCGCAATTCGGGCACGATCGTCCTCGCGCAGAACGGAGACTCCGACGCGCTCAGGCAGCTCACGATTTCCGATTCGGACAAGGCCGGCCTCGTCGTGAACGTCGGCACGGGAACGACGACCGTCTCGGGTCTCGAAGGAGACGAACTTCACGTGAACTCGGGAACGCTCGTCGTCAGAAACACGACGAACTTCAACGAAATCGCGGTCGCGGGCGGCGCGGCGCTTCAGATCGGCACGGGAGCGAACGACTCTCTCGCCCACCTCTTCGGAAACGTCTCGCTCGAAGAGAACGCCGCTCTCGTCTTCAACCGCAAGGCGACCACGAGCGCGGACAACATTTCCTACACGGGCCGAATCTCCGGCGCGGGCGACGTCGTCGGCTCCGGGAGCGCCGTCGTCTATTTCGCCGGCGGGACGGACCAGACCTACACGGGAACGACGACCCTCGACGCCGGCGGAATGATCTTCCGCCGCGCGACGCTGACCGGCGGCGACGGAAACGAATACTACGACCCCTCCGCGCGGGCCGCCGTGCTCCATTCCTCGAAAGTCTCCGTCAACGCGGCGAACGGCTCCGCGGGCATGTTCGGCGGGCACGTCACCGTCAGGCACGACGTGGAGGTCAACGGCACGGATTTCGCCTCCTACTCGGACTGGACGGGAATGTTCGGCTCGGGCTCCTGGGGCGCCTGGTACGCGGGCGCGGGAACGCTTTACGCCTCGTCCGGCGACACGCTCACCATCGAAGGCGATCTGCAGATCGCGAAGACCGAAATCCGCCCGGTCTATTCGACCGAAAACGGAATCGTCTACGTTTCCGATTTTTCGGGGAACTCCGGCGGCGCCGTGCGCGTGGAGTTCGGAGGAGCGGGAGCCGGAGAAATCGTCGCCAAGGGGAACGTCGAACTCGGCGGCACGCTGCTGCTCGTGGGTGCGGACGGCCTCGCGCCCGGCCAGGTCTCCGTGTTTTTCCGGAGCGATCCCGCGAAGACGACGGGCGCGTTCGACAACGTCGTCTACGGTTCCGACAACGTCACGCTGCTCCTGCCCGGCGTCGGCGGAATCCGGGACGGCCAGCTCGGCATCGCGACGACGGAAAACCGCAACGTGCGCAGACGCGCCTCCTTCGTCGAACACGACGGCCTGAAGGATTTCGTGGACTACCTCGTCTCCGAGGCGAACGGCATGAACAAGATCGCGCAGGCGGTCTCGCTCGCGGGAGCGGACGCGGTGACGGACGTCGTGAACAACCTTTCCCCGCTCGCCTACTCCGCGTTTCCGGAAATGGCGCTGCGCCAGTCCGAACGCGAATGGGACATGATTCTGCTCGAGCTCTCCCGTTCCCGCGACGTCCGCCCGGAATCTCCGGACGGGGTCCGCGTTCCCGCGAATCTTTCTCTCTTCTCCGGGCTGGTGACGGACTTCGTCGACCACGAATCCGACGACGACACTCCCGTGTACGACTTCAATTCCGTGGGCGCCTACGCGGGAGCGCACACCTGGCTCGACGACGAACGCGCGGCGGGATTCGCGCTCGGCGTGCACAGAAGCTCCGCGCGTCCGCACGGCGGCGGCGGCACGCTCGAGGACGCCGCGCTCCGCGCGAAGCTCTTCGCCGTGTTCTCGCCCAAGTTCTCCGAATGGTTCCTGACGCTCGGCGGCACGTTCGGCGCGCACCATTACGACGCGGACCGCAGAACCGCGCTCGGCCCGAACTCCGCTTCGACCTCCGGCGTGGACGCGGGACTGTTCGTCGCGCTGAACAGCCGGACGCGGCTCGAAAGGAACCTTTTCTTCACGCCCTACATCCGCCTCGAATACAATTTCTCCTACGTCGGAAGCCTCTCGGAAAGCGGCTCGGCGAGCCGCCTGAACATCGACCGCATGACGGTGAACACCTACCGCGCGCGATTCGGCTCCGGATTCGAATACCGCGCCTCGGAAGGAAGAATCCTCGCGCTGGACTTCGGCTTCAACGCCACTTTCGGCGACCGCATGGACATCGTCTCCGAATTCGCCGAATACGGGAACTCCCGCACGAAGACGGGCGCGCGCGTCGGCGAGCGCATGACCTTCGAAGTCGCGCCGCGCGTCGGGCTCGACCTCGGCGACGGCTGGACGGCGGACGCCGTCTTCCGCGCGGAATGTTCCTTCGAGGGCAGCTGGAGCCAGTCCTTCGGCGTCGGCTTCGGAAAACGCTTCTGAGAATCCGCGCCATGAACGGAAACGAAGACGCCCCGACCGAAGACCGGCTGCGCGAGCTCGAAATCAAGCTCACGTTTCTCGACGACTACGTCGCCGAGCAGAACAGGACGCTCGTCGAGCTCGTCCGCGAAACCGAGCGCCTGAAACGCGCCCTGCGTTCGCTCGCGGAAAAGGCGGAGACGCTCGGCGGCGGGAACGCCGCGCCCGCCGACGAAAAGCCGCCGCACTGGTGACCGGCGCGGGAGCTCCCGCCGCCCGCCGACGCGCAGAAAAATGTTCTCGCGTTCCCGCGCGTTTTTACAAAAATGATTCGGCTTTGCGTTCCCTATGATTGATTTACTGAAAACGGAACTCGCCGCCCTGCAGAAAATCGGCACGGCGGCGGTGCGGGCGGAAAGCGGCGCCGCCCTGCTCGAACAGGTGCTGAACATTCTGAGCAGCGAAATGGCGATGCTGCGCGGCACGTTCACGCTCCGGCACGGCGACACGTTCTGCATCGAAGTCTCCCACGGGCTGGGCGAAGAGGAACGCAGGCGCGGCATTTATCAGCTCGGCGTCGGCATCACGGGAACGGTCGCGAAGACGGGAACGCCCTGCCTCGTGCCCGACATCTCGAAGGACGGCCGCTTTCTCAACCTCACCGGCGCGCGCGCCGAGGGGCGCGGCATCTCGTTCCTGTGCGTTCCCGTCATGCACCGCGAGGACGTCATCGGCACGCTCAGCATCGACTGCGAAAAGGAAGCGCTCCCGCGCCTGCAGGAAAAGCTGCGCTTTCTCGAAATCGTCGGCAGCCTCGCCGCGGAAGCCGTCGCCGAACGCCATCGCGACGGCGAGGAACGCGACGCGCTAAAGCGCGAAAACCTGCAGCTGCGCGAGTTCATCAGCGAGTCCGAGAGCCTCGGACAGCTCGTGGGCAACTCCGCGCTCATCCGCGGCGTCTACGACGACATCCGGCAGGTCGCGCCGCTCGACGCTCCCGTGCTCATCCGCGGCGCGTCGGGCACGGGCAAGGAGCTCGTCGCGGCGGAGATCCACGCCCGAAGCGCCCGCGCGGGCAAGTCCTTCGTCAAGCTCAACTGCGCGGCGCTCCCGGAAAACCTCCTCGAAACGGAGCTCTTCGGCTACGAGAAAGGCGCTTTCGCGGGCGCGAACTCCCGCCGTCAGGGACGCCTCGAAGCCGCTCAGGGCGGCACGCTCTTCCTCGACGAAATCGGCGACCTTCCCCTGCCCACGCAGGTGAAGCTGATGCGCCTCATTCAGGAAAAGACCTTCGCCCGCCTCGGCGCGCGCTCCGAGCAGACGGCGGACGTGCGCTTCATCGTCTCCACGAGCCGCAATCTCGAGGAGATGATTTCGCAGGGCAAGTTCCGCGAAGACCTTTTCTACAAGATCAGCGCGTTCCCGATCATTCTGCCCGAACTCGTGAAACGCCGCTGCGACATCATTCCGCTCGCGGAGCACTTCATCAGAAAATTCAATCTCCGCTACGGCAAAAAAATCAAACGCCTCTCGACGCCCGCGATCAATCTGCTCGTCTCCTACACCTGGCCCGGAAACGTGCGCGAACTCGAAAACTGCATCGAGCGCGCCGTGCTCACCGCGCGCGACGAATGCATCCGCAGCTACAATCTGCCGCCCTCGCTCCAGAACGACAGCGTCGGCGACACGCGGCTGCGCTCCGACGACCTGACGCTGCCCTACAAGACGCTCGTGGACGAGTTCGAGCGCGAGCTGCTCGTCGAATCGCTCAAGCGCCACGAGGGCAACATGTCCGCCGCCGCGCGGGAACTGCGCCTTTCCGCGCGTCTCATGCACTACAAGGTGCACAAGCTCGGCATCGAGCTCAAGCCGATGAAGAGCTCCGGCGCCTGAGCCCGATTCTCCTTTTCTCCTTTCGCGATGCCTTCCGCGCTCATCTTCGCGCTTCACGGCTTCACGGGAACGGGAGCGGACTTCGAATGCGCCCGCCGATTCTTCCCGGAAGACGCCTTCCGCTGGGACGCGCCGGACATTCCCCCGCTCGCCCTTCCGGAGACGCTCGCCTTTCTGCGGGAACGCGCCGAACGGCTCCGCGCGGGAACGCGCGCCCCGCTCTCCCTGCTGGGCTACTCGATGGGCGGACGCCTCGCCCTGCACCTCGCGCGGACCTTCCCGTGGCGCGCGGGCGACAGGCTCGTGCTCGTCTCCGCCTCTCCGGGCCTCGCGGACGCGCGGGAACGCGCGCTCCGACGCGAAGCCGACGAGGCGCTCGCGCGAAAAATAGACGCGGCCGAATCCGCCGAGGCGTTCTATTCCGAATGGCGGAAAATCCCTCTCATCGCGACGCAGGAGCGCCAGCCCTCTCCGTGGCGGGAACGGCTGCGCGCGCGCCGCGCCGCCGCCGACAAGTCCGTCTGGGCCGCGCATCTGCGCGCGCTCGGCACGGGAACGCTCCCTTCGCTCTGGGAAGGCCTCGAGGAAATTCCGGCGCCGGAAACGCTTCTCGTCGTCGGCGAGGAGGACGAAAAATTCCGCCGCCTCGCCGAAAGAATGCGCGAGGCGATTCCACGCTCGCGCGTCGAAACCGTTCCCGCGTGCGGCCATTCGCCGCATCTGGAGAATCCCGCCGCGTTCGCGCGGGCGCTTCTCACGCGAGTTCGCGCATGATTTCGGCGGGAGCGCGCTCCTGTTCGAG
>JBJEVP010000292.1:0-22251 GCA_051884475.1 Candidatus Spyradosoma sp. | reverse complement strand
CATTATGGCCAAAGTTGATTTAGATCTTTTGCAGGTGGTGCTCGAACGCAACTCCGTGGACGCGCGTCTGACGGCGCAGATCATTTCCGATCTTCAGGAGGAGATCAAACTCGAGAAGCTGGAGGCGGAAGGGCGTGAGCCGACGACGAAAAAGAAATACGTGTTCGTCGCGAGCGATCCCGACGGCGTGCTCGAGGGCAGGGAGCTCGTCGGGTGGGTCGTGCAGATTCCGGAGGATCAGAGCGAATACACGGTGGAGGAACGCATCGTCGCCGCGACTTACGAATACAACCGTTCGAAGAAGGGGCGCCGCGTTCCCGCGGCGACGATCGGCGAAGCCTGCGAGCGCGTTCCCGCGAAGATGTTCCGTGAGCAGGGCGTCTGGGTGAAGAACAAGGAGGCGGCGTTCCTCCTGCGCACGAGCAACGCGCTCCCGGCCGCTTCGGCTCTGCGTCCGCAGGCGGACTGACGGCGCGCCGGAAGGCGCGCGGATTCGCGGCGTATATGATTTTCATATGCGCCGCGATTCGTTTCCGCGGAGTCCCCGCAGGCGCGCGGAATCCGCTCCGCAACCATTATTCGGCGGGAACGACAAGCCTTTTTTCAAGGGGAAACGAAGATTTCCCCTCGGTTTTTTTTTCAGAAAAGAGATTGACGAAATCGCGTTCCGAGCCTGTATTTGTCTGCGTTAACACTTGGTTAACGACTTAAGACAACACAACAAATACACGAAATATCACTACTATGAACAAAGGTGAACTCATCGAAGCAGTAAAAGCCAACCTCGGCGCCGACGCCTCCAAGGCGCAGGCCGAACGCGCGGTCGAAGCCGTTCTCGACGGCATCAAGGCGGGCATCAAGAAGGATTCCTCCGTTCAGCTGATCGGATTCGGAACCTTCTCCGTCGCCAAGCGTGCCGCCCGCAAGGGCATCAACCCGAAGACCGGGGAAAAGATCAGCATCAAGGCCTCCAAGAACGTCAAGTTCAAGGCCGGAACTGCTCTCAAGGCTCTTGCCGCCAAGACGAAATAAGTTATTTGTTTCGCCGTCTAAGACCCGTCCGCGCAGGACGGGTCTTTTTTTGCTCTTCCCGCACGGGAGAGCCGCGCGTATCTGCGGGGAGGGGCGCGTCGAAAAAAAGCGCCCCGGACGCACCGTGTCCCGCGGATTTTCTCTATTCACTTTTTTTTCGTTCCCGAGTAAAATCCCGAAAATTTTTTCAGAACAAAAATGCAGGCACAGCTCGAAGCAATCATTTCAGAAACGGAAACGGCCGCTCCCGGCATCGCGACGCGTCCGGAGTTCGACGCGTTCAAGGCGCGCGTTTCCGGCCCCAACGGCTCGCTCACTCAGGTGATGAAGTCCATCGGAAAACTTCCCAAGGAGGAGAAGCCGGCGGCGGGCAAGCTCATCAACGCCGCGAAGCAGCGCATCGACGCCGCCTTGGCGGCCGCGCTCGCGCGCATCGAGGAAAACGAGCTCGCGGCGAAGCTCGGCGAGCCCGTGGATCCGACGCAGACCTCCCCGGACGATTTCGCGGGTTCCGCTCATCCGCTCACTCAGGTCCGCGAGGAAATCTGCCGCGTGTTCCATCGGCTCGGATTCACGATCGCCGAAGGTCCAGAGCTCGAGAGCGAATGGTATTGCTTCGACGCGCTGAACACGCCCGAATCCCACCCCGCGCGCGACATGCAGGACACGCTTTTCCTTCCCGCGGGAACGGTCGCGAAGGACGCGCCCAAGAAAGGCGACGAGGCCTACATCATGCGCTCGCACACCTCTTCCGTGCAGATCCGCACGATGCTTTCCCGCAAACCGCCGATCCGCGTCATCGCGCCCGGACGCTGCTTCCGCCGCGACACGGTGGACGCCACGCACTCCGCGAATTTCCATCAGGTCGAAGGTCTCTGGGTCGACAGAAACGTCACGCTGAAGGACCTGAAGAGCGTGCTCGATTCGTTCGTGCGCGAGATTTTCGGAAGCACGGTCGAGACGCGTCTGCGCCCGAGCTTTTTCCCGTTCACGGAGCCGAGCTTCGAGATGGACATCAAGTCGCCGAATCTCGGTCGGCTCAGCGACCGCTGGCTGGAAATCATGGGCTGCGGGCTGGTCGATCCGAAGGTCTTCGAGAACGTCGGCATCGACGCCGGCGAATGGACGGGGCTCGCCTTCGGCGTCGGGCTCGAACGCATCGCGATGCTCGTTCACGGGATCGACGACATCCGCCACTTCTACGCGAACGATCTGCGCTTCCTGCGCCAGTTCGCCTGATCCGCACGGAAACGCTTCGCACACGCTGGAACGACATGGCGGAAGAAAAAAAGTTTCTGGTGATCGCGGTGGACGGCGGCGCGGCCTCGGGGAAATCCTCGACTTCGCGCGGACTCGCCGCGAAACACAATCTGATGCACGTGGACACGGGCGCGCACTACCGCACGGTGGCGCTTTCGCTGCTGCGGCGCGGAATTTCCTCCGAGGATGAATTTTTCGCTGCGGCGGATCCGCTGGGCAGTCTCGACCTCGGCACCGTCGTGCGGGAGCGCGAGGCGTCGATGAGCATCGGCGGGCGCGTTCCCGAGGATTCGGAAATCCGCAACGACGCGGTGAACTCGGTCGTCTCCCGCTTCGCGGCGATTCCCGAAGTGCGCAAGTTCCTTTTCGACTATCAGCGCTCGCAGAAGGACGTCGCGCGCGCGCACGGCTTCGACGGGCTGATCATGGACGGGCGCGACATCGGGAGCGTCATTTTTCCCGACGCCGATCTGCGCGTCTTCCTCACCGCCGATCCCGAGGCGCGTGCGCGCCGCCGAGCCGCCGAGGGCATAGCCGATTCCGTCGCCGAGCGCGACAAGATCGATTCCTCCCGCAAGGCGGCTCCGCTGGCCTGCCCCGAGGGCGCGGTGAAGATCGACAGCACTTTTCTCACGCTGGAACAGGTCATCGAAAAGATCGGCGGAATGATTTCCGCCCTGTGAACGATTTTTCCGCGGGAACGCGAAAAGAAGAAAGAAACACGATGGAACTCTACACGGAAAAGAAAGTCTATTCGCTCATCTATCACGGCGCGCGGATGTTCATGAACTCCTTCGGCCGCGTCGAGACGAGCGGGCTCGAAAACCTGCCCGAAGGCGGATTCCTCATCGCGAGCAATCACGTCAGCTTCATCGATCCTCCGCTCATCGGCTGCGTGATTCCGCGCGAAATGTATTTCTTCGCACGCAAGACGCTTCTCGACAATCCCGTGCTCAAGCGGGTCCTGCCGTACTGCAACGTCATTCCCGTAGACCGCGACGGCGGCGGAGACGTCGGCGCCTTCAAGAAGGTCTTCACCGTGCTCCGGGAAGGGCACGCGCTGATTCTTTTCCCGGAGGGCACGCGCAGCAAGGACGGGCGGCTCGGCAAGGCGCAGGGCGGCGCGGGGCTGATCGCCTGCAAGACGCGCGTTCCCGTCGTTCCCGCGAGGGTCTTCGGCACGGGAGACGTGCTGCCGCGCGGTTCGGCCATTCCCGCCCGCGCGGACCTCGCGGTCGTTTTCGGCAAGCCGATTTATCCGGAGGAATTCGATCCCGGAAAAAACGATCCCGACCGTTTCCGCGAAGCCTCCCGCCGCTTCATGGCGAGAATCGCCGAACTGCGTCCGCCGTCCGTGCCGAAAATGTAGTTGCGGAGCCGCCCCTTTTGTTTTTTCATTACGCGAAAAATCACATCATGAAGAATATCACCAGCATCGCTCTCCTTTCCGCCGCCGCTCTCGTGTTCGCGGGCTGCGGTCCCAAGAATCTTCCCCATCAGTGGGACGGTTCTCCCCGCACCGGATCGACCTATGAACCGGCGCAGAACCAGATCGAGGAGCTCCCCGACGACGGCGAATCCCTGACCGCCGACGACGTGCGCGACGAGACGCCCGCAGGCGACCGCGTCGCCGGCTGGATTTCCAGCGGATCCATTCCCGAGAACGCCAAGCTCGCCGTCGTCTATTTCGGATTCGACAAGTTCAACGTCGAGGAGAGCGAGCGCGCCAAGCTCGACGCCGCCATCGACGCCGTGAAGCGCGGGAACATCTACATCGTCGGCTATTCCGACTATTTCGGCACCGAGGAATACAACCTCGCGCTTTCCGACAAGCGCGCCCAGGCGGTCAAGAACTACCTGATGAAGATTGGCGCGGACGATTCCGCCCAGATTCAGGCGCTCGGCGAAGCCTACGCCGTGCAGAACGGTTCCAAGGAGGAAGTCGCCGAAGACCGCAAGGTCATCGTCGTCGACGGAAACGCCGAATAATCGCGTTCCCGCGAGAAGAAAGCTCCGGCGAAATCTTCGCGTCGGGGCTTTTTTTGACGGGAAAAACAACCGCAACGCCTTTTTTTTCTCAGAAAAGAAATACCGTAACGTCATGAGCAAAACTTCTCCGCAACTGACATGGTGCGTCGTCCGCTTCGGCGAGGACATGAACTGGTGGGTCAAGGAAATCAGCGATCCCGTGCATTGGGACGTCGACGCCCTCAGCATCATCGACCCGCGTCAGGTCGGCTACATCCTCGACCTGCTCGACGGCCTGCGAGATTACGGGCTGCAGACCGAAATCGTCGAAAACGCCTTCATCCCCTTCCAGATTCAGGCGATCAATCCCGACAAGTCCGCACGGCTCGTCCGCGTGAACGAGACCTTCTTCGACACGACCGAGGAGCTCTTCGCGCTTCCCGACGTCGTGAATGAAGAGAAGGGCGCCTACGCCGAATTTCTCGACCATATCACGACGCTGCGCATGAAATACCTCAACGACAAGCTGGACTTCGCGCAGAAGCTCACCGTCACCGAGCTCGAGGAACAGATCCGCGACGCGCAGACTCAGGCCTTCATGGAAGGGCGGGCCACGCATCTTTTCCAGGAGATCATCGACATTCTTGAGTTCGTGCCCGAAGGCTATGAGCTCAGCATCGACGACGAGGACGAGAAAATCAAGGCGAAGAACGAGGACGATTTCTCCGCGGTCAGCGATCTTCCCGACTACGAAGACGAAAACCTCGACGAAGACGAGACCATGCATTGGGACGACGACGAGGCGGAAGCCGTCGCCGAGTTCGACGAAGAAAACGGCGGGAACGTCGACGGCGTCTCCTCCGGAAAATCCGGTCGCTCCTCTTCCCGGAAAAAACGCTGAGCGTCCGTCCGCGCGCGCTTTTCCCATGGCGAAGCTCGAAGAAATCGTCGAATACTGCGACGCCCGCACCTCGCGAAAAAGCGTCGTCGATTTTCCCGGAGCGGTGAACGGTCTGCAGTTCGCCAACGCCGGAGAAGTGACGAAGATCGGCGCGGCGGTGGACGCCGGACTGCGCGTGTTCGAAGAGGCGGCGCGCCGCGGGATCGATTTTCTCATCGTGCATCACGGCATGTTCTGGAGCGCGCAGCAGCCCGTCACGGGAACGGTTTACGAAAAGTTCCGCACGTGCTTCGAGTCCGGGCTCGCGGTTTACGGATGCCACCTGCCGCTCGACGCGCATCGGGAAATCGGAAACAACGCCGTGCTCGCCCGCGAGCTCGGTCTGCGCGTTCTCGAATGGGGACTTGAGTTCGACGGCACCGCCTTCGCGGCGGTCTGCGAGGGCATTCCTCGGCGGGAACTCTCCGCGCGTCTGCGGAAGCTCTTTCCCGCGACCTTCAAGGCGATCGAGTGCGGCGGCGAAAATCCCGCCCGCATCGCGATTCTTTCCGGAAGCGGGAACGCCGCGGTGCCTTCGCTCGCGAAACTCGGGTGCGACACTCTCGTCACCGGAGAAATCAAGGAGGAAAATTTCGTCCGCGCGCAGGACGAAAATCTGAACCTGTATCCGTGCGGACATTACGCCACGGAGCGTTCGGGCGTCTGCGCGCTCGCCGCCGAGATCTCCGAAAAATTCTCGCTCCCGTGGGAGTTCGTCGGCTTCGACAATCCTCTCTGAGGGAAACCGGCGGCGCTCCGCTTCAATACTCGCGCGCGGAGCCGTAAAGCTTGCGGTAGGCGGAGGGATTCGCCTCGCGGATGAAGCGCGAGACGTCGAGCAGCGCGGGATCGCGTCCGGAACCGATTTTCGGATAAAGCAGGTAAAGCCTGTCCTTGGCGCGCGTGCAGGCGACGTAGAACAGGCGGCGTTCCTCGTCCGTGTCGCCGTCTTCGATCGAACGGCGGAGCGGGAAGAGCCCGTCGGCGCAGCCGATGACGAAGACGACCGGAAATTCCAGTCCCTTGGCCTGGTGAATGGTGGAGAGGCGCAGAGAGGCTTCGCCGCCGTCGCGTTCCCGCATGTCCTTGTCTGTGGTCTCGGTGTTGAGCAGGGCGAGCTGGGCGAGAAGGTCGGGCAGCGTGTCGAATTTTTCGGCGAAGCCGATCATGCTTTCGAGATCGTCGTAGCGCTGTTGCCAGTTGGGATAAATCTTTTTGAGGAAATCGCCGTACCAGCCGTCGATTCCGATGCGCACGATTTCGGCGGGCGCGGCGTGAACGCGCGGGTCGGAGGCGGGCGCGTCGCCGCCGAAGGAAGAGCGCGTTTCAGGCTCGAAGGAGGATTCCGCCCCGAAGTCGTCGTCGGGGGACGGACGCGAGGCTTCTTCCTCCAGCGCGAAGAAATCGAAGAGTTCTCCGTGAGAGGCGGAGGCGTTCCCGCTTTTTTTCGCGGGCGGAGGTTCGGCGGCGGCCCGGGCGGACGGGTTCTCCTCGGGAACGTTTCCGGCGGAGAGTTCGCGACCGCAGAGAGCCTCGGTCATGTTCTGCAGAGTGAGGACGAGATCGCGGTAATCGTCGCGGGCGACTTCGGGAATTTTTTTCAGAATCGAGGAATCGAGCAGGGCGACGAGCAGGTGAACGGACTTTTCGTTCGCGACCTTGCGCGCGGAGACGAGCACGCGTTCGGCGGTGCGCGGACCGATTTTCTCGATGAGACTGAGAACGCGCGTGAAGGCGACGGCGTCGTTGTGGTTCTGAACGAAGCGGAGCTGCGCGACGAAATCGCGCACGTGCGCCTGCTGGAAGAACTGTATGCCGCTGGTGATGACGAAGGGAACGTGGAAATTGGTCAGTTCGAGCTGGAGCTCCTTCGCCTGAAAATGCGCGCGGTAGAGCACGATGATGTCCGAGAGCGAATAGCCCTCGTCTTCGACGAGCGTGCGGATTTTGGAGACGACGGCGCGCGCCTGCGAGAACGCGTCCGTCTGCGGAATCAGGGCGGGCTTGAGGCCGTTCCCGCGCGTCGCGCGCAGGCGTTTGGAGAATCCCGCTTCTTCGGTGCGCGCCTCCAGGATGGAATTGGAGAAGTCGAGAATCTCGGGCGTGGAACGGTAGTTGATTTCGATTTTGTGAATCCGTGTTCCCGCGAAGGTTTCGGGAAAATCGACGATGTTCCTGTAATCTGCGCCGCGCCAGGTGTAGATGCACTGCGCGTCGTCCCCGACGGCCATGACGTGGGTGTCGGGCCCGGCGAGCAGGCGGATGATTTCGGACTGAAGCGTGTTCGTGTCCTGAAATTCGTCCACGAGAATGTGGCGGAAACGGCTGTGGTAGCGTTCCCGCGAGGGCGGGTCGTCGCGGAGAAGATTGCGGAAAAGTTCGAGGAGGTCGTCGTAGTCGCAGGCGTTCTGCGTGCGCTTGGCGGCGGTGTATTCGGCGAGAAGCCTGGGAACGATTTCCTGCGCTCCCTCCGCCCATCCGAGGCGTTCCCGGACGACGTTTTCGAGCGGGGTCGTCGTGTTGCGGGCGTAACTGAGGACCTCGAAAATGACGCGCGGCGTGGGCGAGTTTTTCCCCTTGATGAAATTGGGCGCGATCTGCCGGCACACGGCGGCGAAGAGCGAATCCGCGTCGTCCGCGTCGAGAATCGTGAAGTCCGGGCGGATTCCCGCGGCGGGAGCGTTCATCCGCAGGAGACGCTGGCCGACGCTGTGGAATGTGCCGCCCCAGAACTGCGAGCGCGGAATACCGGTGAGGTCTTCGATGCGTTCGAGCATTTCGGCCGCCGCCTTGTTCGTGAACGTGAGCAGGAGAATCCGCCACGGGGGCACGCCCTGTTCCAGCAGCCAGGCGACGCGGTAGGTGAGCGTGCGCGTCTTTCCCGAGCCGGCTCCGGCGAGGACGAGGGCGTGGCGGCTCTCGGAAGTGACGGCGGCGAGCTGGTCGGGATTCAGTTCTGCGGCGTAATCGATCGGCGGAAACGAGGCGGAAATGTCCATGAAAGAGGCGTCAGCGGGAAAAGTTCGGAGTCGCCCACTCGAACTTTCCGAAAATCCGATTCAGTTCGGATTCGATGAATCGCCAGCCGGATTCGTTCAGTCCTCCGGTGTCGGCGTTGACGTGGTCCCAGTCGGGGATTCGGATTTGCTCTCGGCGTCCGTCGTCCGTGTGGACGAGCACGGAAACGGGCGTCTGCCCGAAGATGCGGGAAACTCTAACCACGCGAGTGATGTCTGTCGTGTCGTTTTTCATTAGTGTCTTGGTGTATTCGTGGGTTGACGGTTCGGCCGCCGCCTCTCGTCGAGGCGAACACGGGAACGGTGAGAAAAGCAAAAAGCGCCTTTCGCCGCAAATAAAAAAGATGACTCCTCGGCTATTGAAAGTTCGGGATGACCTCCGCGAAGTTCTCCACGGTGAACGTCGAAAAATTCCTGTGCGGGAGCGCGGCGAGAAAGCGTTTGCCGTAGGATTTCTTGAGGATGCGCGAATCCAGCACGACGAGGCGTCCTCGGTCGTCGGATTTGCGGATGAGACGGCCGATTCCCTGCCGGAAATGCAGGACGGCGTCGGGAACGGACATTTCGAAAAAGGGCTTTCCGCCGTTTTCGAGAATCCATTCGCCGCGCGCCTCGACGATGGGTTCCTTCGGATTCGCGAAAGGAAGGCGCGTGACGATGAGCTGCGAGAGCGCCGAGCCGGGAACGTCTATGCCCGTCCAGAAGCTCGCCGTGCCGACGAGCACCGCGTTTCCGTGTTCCGAGAAGACGCGCACGAGTTCCTGCCGCGAACGCTCTTCGCCCTGCGCGAGCACGGGAACGTCGGCGCCGAAGCATTTCCGGAGTCCGTCCGTGAGGGCGCGGCAGGTCTCGTAGCTCGTGCAGAGGACGAGCGTGCCGCCCGCCCGCATGCCGGCGACGCAGTGCGCGCAGATTTCCGTCATGACCCGGGTTTCGAGCGCGCCGTTCCTCTTGTCGGGTTCGGGCATGTTTTCGGCGAGGAGAATTTTCATGTTCGACTCGTAGTCGAAGGGCGAATTTTCCTTGAGCGAGAGCGCCTTTTCCGCGCCGAGGTCGGCGCCGCAGCTCTTGCGGAAGCGCGCCATGGATTCGCCGTCCGTCAGCGTCGCGGAGGAGAGCAGGACGGAGGTCTTGCGGGAAAAGAGCGTTTCCGCGAGGTCCGGCGCGACGTCCACGGGCTTGCCGCAGAGCGAAACGGTGCGGAGCCTGTTAGCGGCGATCGCGGCCCAATAGACTTTCTTCGGCGCGTCTCGGAGTTCGAGGCATTCGCGTATCGCGAGGCGGTGCGCCTCGATGCGTTTCGCGAAATCGGAAATCTCGTCCTTCGCCTGCGTCCGCGTCTCGACCTGCGCGGTCTGCTTGAGCCGGGTTTCGAGCCTGCCGAGCGGAAGTTCGCAGACGTTCTGCGCCCAGTTCGTTTCGCGGAAGCGGAAAGTCCTGTTTTTTTCGAGGAAACGGAAGCGCACGTCGGAGAAAAATTCTTCGACGGCGGCGCGGGCTTCGGAAATGAGTCCGAGCGCCTCCGGGCGACGATGCTCGGCGAGCACGCCGCCTCTCTTGTAGGCGGAGGCGATGCGCGCGAGAAGCCGAAGCAGGCCGGAGGAGGAAATTTCCGTGCCGAAGTAGTCCGTCGCGACGTCGGGAACGCTGTGCGCTTCGTCGAGCACGGCGAAGTCGTTGGGATAGAGGATGCCGATTTCGTCGCCCTCCGGCGTCGCTCCCGCGCCGATCATGGAGAAAAGCAGATGGTGGTTGACGACGACGATGTCCGCCTCGTCGATCGCGGCGCGGGAACGCCGATAAAAGCAGAGGTCCGGCGAGCAGTTCTTGCGGGAGCAGGCCGAGGAGTCGGCGCTGACCATGTCCCAGACTTCGTCGTCCACGCGCTGAGGCAGGTGTTCGCGCAGTCCCGTGCAGCCGGGCGAGGCCGCCCAGTCGCGCAGCATCAGGAGCTGGCGCGCCGTTTCCGAGCCGTCGTTCCCGTCGAACAGCCCTTCGTGGCGCTTCAGAGCCTGGGCGAGGCGCGTGCCGCAGAGATAGTTCTGTTTCCCGAGCATGAGGACGACCTTGAAGTCGGCGAATCTTTCGAGCGCGGGAACGCGGGAAAAGAGTTTTCGGCAGATCTCGAGATCTTTTTTCAGAATCTGTTCCTGCAGCGGAATCGTCAGCGTGGAGACGACGAATTTCTTTTTCGAGAGCTTCGAAAAAATCAGTCCCGGAATGAGATAGGCGAGGCTTTTTCCGACGCCCGTTCCCGCCTCGAAGAGCAGCGCGGAATCGGCGGCGAAGGCGCGTGCGGCGGCGAGCGCCATGTTCGTCTGCTGCGGGCGCGAATCCATTCTCATCCGCGTCTTCAGCCACGCTTCGGCGCCGGAAAAGATCCGCTCCGTGAGCGCGACCGCTTCCGTGCCGCCGACGGGGAGTCCCGTCTCGAAACTTTCGCTGAAATCGAACATTGAAAAAGCGCTTCGCGCGGTGACGCGCGGGGCGCGATGTGGAATTGGGAATGAAAAATTAAAAATTAGGAATGTGGGGCGCTCCGCGCAATGAGAAATTGGACGCGGGAGAAGGAAGCGCGCTGGACGCGGATTCGAGCTTCCTCCCGGGGCGCAAAAAAAAAGTCCGCTCCGGCGGAGACCGAAGCGGAAAATGGAGCGGGCGAGCGGGTTCGAACCGCCAACATCCACCTTGGCAAGGTGGTACTCTACCAATTGAGCTACGCCCGCATCGGAAACGAATCCGAATGAAAGTGGAGCGGGCGAGCGGGTTCGAACCGCCAACATCCACCTTGGCAAGGTGGTACTCTACCAATTGAGCTACGCCCGCTTTGAACTGCCGAAGCAATCAAAGTGAGAAACAGTAAACTCTTTTCATTTGATGTTGTCAATCCCTTTTTGAAATTGTTCGCGGACTTTCGCTTCGAGCGGAAGAAATCCGGCTTCGGCGAGACGTTCCGCCATCGCGTCCGAATACAGGAAGGAGAGGACGGGCTTGAGCGTCAGTCGGTTTTTCGCGGGATAGACGACGTAGAAGGGAATGGTCAGAGGGTAGTCCCCGTTGTAGATGTTGGTGAAGCTCGGCGAGTAGGGCGTGGCGTTCGCGTTCTCGTGCGTGTCCGCGACGGCGAGCGTCTTCACGGGAAGTCCCGCGGGAACGGGAGAGCCGACGATCGCGATCGCGCCCGGATTGTTCACGATCTCCTTGAAGGCGAGGTCGTCGCTCACCGCCGAACGCACGTTGGGGCGGAGCGTGTATTTCGGGAGCACCTTGCGCTGAAAGAACGTGACCGCGTCCGTGCGGGAAACGTCGCCGACGTAGGGCAGAAGCGCGGAAGAAAATCCGGAGACGCCGATGTCCTCCCATTTTTCCGCGGACTTCTTTGAGAAGCTGCCGAAGACGGAGGCGAGCGCCTCGAAGGAAATTTCGTCGGCGGGATTGGCGGAGGCGACGGCGACGTAGGCGACCTGATACGCGAGCGGAATCACGCGCCATTCGCCTTTTTTGACCAGCGGGTGCGTCTTTCCGGAGCCGGGCAGAATGAGCAGGGCGAAATCGGCTTCGCCGAGACGGAGTTCCTTTTCGCCGGAAATGCTTCCGCGCAGGCGGGATTCGGGCTGAGCGCCCGTCGCCTCGGCGATTTCGGCGTTGAGCGCCTTTTCGGGTTCTCCCGCGAAGAAGTCCGAGCCGGAATAGCGCAGGGGCGCGGCGGCCGCGGAGAGCGTTCCCGCGAGAAGCAGAAGAGCGGCGGCGATTTTTTTTCGCGAAAAAAAAGATGCGGCAGAGAAACTCATGCCGCATCTTTTAGCACAGAAATCAATAATTGTCAGCATCGGACCTCCGCCCGCGCTTGGCGACGTAGCCGGCGGCGATGGAGGGATCTTCGAGCAGTTTTCTGTGGAACGTGCGTCGGGAAATTCCGAGGTAGTCCGCGGCGGCGGTTCTGTTCCCGCGCGCCTGGATCAGCGCTTCGCGCATGAGGCGCTTCTCGTTTTCCTTCTTGGAAAGCGTCTTCATGCGGGCCTGCTTGATCTTTTCGCGCTGGTGCGCTCGGTCTTTCTTGATCGCCTTGAGGATTTCGCGTTCGGAGAGCGGCTTGCCGTTCTTGTCCACGGATTCGATCGGCGTCTTGGGAGGCGCGGGCGGCTCGACCCGCTTGAGCGCGAAGCGCGGATCGAGGTCGTATTCGCCGATTTCCGAGCCGGAGTGCATCACGACGAAGTTTTCGCAGAGGTTGCGCAGTTCGCGGATGTTTCCGGGCCAGGTGTATTTCTTGAGAATGTCCATCGCCGGCTTGGCGATCTTCGGCGCCTTGAGGGCGTTTTCCGCCGCGAAGCGCTTCAGGTAGTGCGACATGAGCACCGGAATGTCCGCGGCGCGTTCCCGCAGCGGCGGGAGAATCAGCGCGACGACGGAAAGGCGGTAATAGAGATCTTCGCGGAAAGTGCCGTTGGCGACCATTTCGGAGAGATTGCGGTTCGTCGCGCAGACGAGGCGCACGTCGAGCTGAATCTGCTTCTGCGAGCCGAGGCGCTCGATGGTGTGCGTTTCGAGGAAGCGGAGCAGCTTGACCTGCGTGGAGAGGTCGATTTCTCCGATTTCGTCGAGGAAGAGCGTGCCGCCGTCGGCGGATTCGAAGCGTCCGACGCGCCGTTCGTTCGCGCCCGTGAAGGCGCCTTTTTCGTGGCCGAAGATTTCGCTTTCGAGCAGCGTCGGCGCGATCGCCGCGCAGTGCACGGGAATGAAGGGACCTTTGGCGCGGGGGCTGTTCTGGTGGATGAGCTGCGCGAAAAGCTCCTTGCCCGTTCCCGTCTCGCCGAGGAGCAGGACCGTCGCCTTGGAGGCGGCGACGCGCTTCGCGTTTTCGACGCAGCGGAGCAGCGCCGCGCTTTCGCCGATGAGCCCGTTGAAGCTGAACTTGTTGTCGAGCCGGACGCGCATCGCGCGGTTTTCCTTTTCCGTCTCGCGGCTCTGAAGCGCGCGCTTGATGACGATCTCGAGCTTTTCGAGATTGAGCGGCTTCGTCAGAAAGTCGTAGGCGCCGCGGCGCATCGCCTCGACCGCCGTCTCGACGTTCCCGTAGGCCGTCATCATGATGCAGACGGGCTGCTGCGGAAGCTGCAGCGCCTTGTCGATGACGGAGAGCCCGGACGCTCCCGCCATGCGCAGGTCCGTGATGACCACGTCGAAGTTTTCGGCGTCCATCAGGCGGAAAGCCTCGTCCGCGTTGCTCGCCATTGTGACCTCGTACTGGTCTTCGAGCGTCGCGGCGAGTCCCTCGCGCGTGTTCTTTTCGTCGTCAACTATAAGAATCTGTGCCTTCATGATAATTGAAACTATTTTCGGTAAAAAATCCTCTTTCTTCGCAAACGAAAATTTCGGCGCCCCGGAAAATGCGGATGCGTCGAACTCAACAGTTATTGACATTTCAACAGGACGGCGGTTCTTATTCAAGCGAAATCGGCGGGAAAAAACGCGGAAAGATCCGCGGTCTCGCCCGTCCGGGCGAGGAAAAGTATCGAAAACGCGCCTGCGGACGGCTATGCTCGTTCCCGCAAATGAAGAAAATCCCGTCCAGCCTTCCGATCTGCGCCGTCCTGTTCGCCGCGGCATGTTCGTCCGCGCCGCTTTTCGGCGACGATTCCCACCGCGTGAAGATTGAAACCGTCCGCGAACTGAAGCTCTCCGGCTACAATCAGGACGCCGAGGGAGCGCTCCAATGGAAGCTCGAGGCGGACAGCGCCGAGGCGGATTCCGGCGGATCCGCGGACATACGCGGCGCGCTCTGGAATCTGAGCTCGCTCAGGCTTTCGACCTTCGACAAGTCCGGAAAGGCCTTCGCCGAAATGACCAGCCCGAGCGGGCGCTTCAGCCCGGAAAAGAAGGAGGCGGACAGCGCCGCGGAAGTCACGCTCAAGGGAGCGGGATTTCTCGTGCGCGGGAAGGGCTGGTCGTGGAGCGGGAACGGCCGCGAAAATCTGATTCGGGTGCACGACGACGTCTTCGTCATCATCGAACAGCCCGACCGCAAGCTCACGACCTGCGCCAGGCGTATGACCGTGCGCGGCGAGACGGACCGCACGACGCTCGTTTTTTCCGGAAACGTGCGCGTGTTCTACGGAGACATCGCCATGACCTGCGACGCGCTCGAGATCGTCGTCGCGGGAAGCGGTTCGGGCGCGACGCGTCTCAGCGAGTCGGAACGCAAGAGCTCCGTCGAGGAAAAGCTCGAACGCGTCGCCGGTCACGGAAAAATCGAAATCGAGCGCGGGAAGACCCGTCTCGGCGGAGACTCCGCCGAATTTCTTCCGCGGGAAAACCTTTTCCGCGTGCGCGGGAACGCCCGTCTCGACGAAGACGGCGGGCAGATCGTGGTGCGCGGAGACGAGGCCGTCGGGAAAATCGAGGAAAAGTTCGTCGAGGTCCTCGCGTCCCGCCCGGACGCCTCCCGGCCGTCCGCTTCGGCGTCGGTTTCCGTGGAAATGCCTTCCATTCTCGCCCGCGGGAAGAACGGCGCGGGCTCAGGCGGCGTTCCCGCGCGGACCTTCGTTTCCGGTGAGCGCATGACGGTGGAGACGAGCGAGGAAAAGAACGTCGTTTCGCTTTTCGGCGGCGTCCGCGTCTCCGACGAAGCGATTCGCCTCGAATCGGAAACGCTCGTCGTCGAGACGGATCCGAGTTCCGGGAACGCGCCGCTTCTCGACGTCGCCTCCGCCGATTCCTCTTCCGAAAAGCCCGCCGTGCGTTCCGCGCTCGCCGAGGGCGGCGTCCGCGTGCTCTACGAGGGGCGCGAGCTGACCTGCGCCCGGGCGGAAGTCCTTCCTCCGAAAAACCTCATCACGCTCACGGGAGCGCCGAAAGTCGTTTCTCCCGAGGAAAAATCCTCGCTTTCAGGCGATCGCGTGGAAGTGCTGCTTGACCGCGACGTCATCGAGGTCTTTTCCTCCGACGAAGACGCTCCGGAACGCCGCCGCGTCGAGGCGACACTGCCGGCGTTCGACGAGCTTTCCGCGCCCGACCGCGCGTCCGCGCGGAAGGCCGCGGCGGACGCTCCCGCGGGAACGCGCATCTCGGGCGACCACCTCACGCTCACCCGAGGAAGCGACCTGAGCACGTTCGACATTTTCGGGAACGTGGACCTGCGTTCCGCCGAGGTATCCGGCTCCTGCGGCCGCCTGCTGGTCTACGCCGATCCGAAGACCGCTCCCGCCGCGCGCGGGAACGCGAAAAAATCTCCCGTGTCGCAGATCAAGAAGATCATCGCTTCGGAAAACGTGAAGCTGGAGCAGAACGGCTGCCGGCTCGAAGGCGGGCGCGCCTCGATCACGCCCGCGGTCACGCTGCAGGAATGGGTGAAGGAAGACCGCGGCGACGCCGACGGGAACTCTCCTTTCTTCGTTTCCGTCGAGCCCGACCGCGACACGGGAACGCGCCCGCGCATCACGTTCCCGGGCGACTCCTCCGGAGCCGCGCTCGCCTTCGCGCTGCCGTCCGAGGCGAAGGAAAGGAAAAAATCCCCTCCGCCCTCCGTTCCTCGCGCCGGGAGCGCTCCCGCCGACGATTTTTCTTCCCCGCTTCCGCTCACGAAAAAGAAGAAGGCGGAACCGAAGCCCGCGCCGGCGGCTGAGGCCGTTCCCGCCCGGGAATCCTATCTGGAAAGCGACTCGATGGAGATGATCGCCGGCGAGCGCCGCGCGCGATTCTTCCTGCGCGGAGACGTGATTTTCGTGACCGACGGCGGCGCGCACGGAATGTGCGATTCCGTCGAAGGCCTGCTCGAACCTCCGGCGGCGGCCGGGAACGCCGCCTCGCCCGCGCGCCCGCGCTTCGAGGCGAAGAAAGTCATTTGCCGCGGCAAGGTCCGCCTGGAGCAGGACGGCTCTCAAGCCAAGGGTTCGACGCTCGAAATCTTCCCGCCGGAAAACCGCGCCGCGCTCAGCGGGAACGCGTTTTTCCGCGACAGGGAAGGAATCGAGCTTCACCCCGGAAACGACCGTTTCGTCTTCAATCTCGCGACGCGCGAGCTGATCACCGGCGCGGCGACGGGTGCCCCCGACGCCGTTCCCGCGCAGGTCTCGCGCCCGCGCATCATCATTCCCAAGGGAAGCGATCGCGTGTTCGTCATTCCGAAATCGGTGCGCTCCGACTCCGGCGAAGGAAAATGATGGACGGTTCCGTCTTCACGAAAAAAATCTTCCGCGCGTCCGCGTCCGTTCTCGCCGCGGCTTGCGTCGCGTCCGCGGCCGTTCCCGCCGCCTTTTCCGCGGAGGAGGATTCCGGCTTCACCTCGGGATATTTCCTTCCGGACACGGAAACGGCGGACGCCTTTTCGATTCCTCCGCTGCGGGAACGCTTCCTCGCGCGCGACGGACGCGTCTTCGTCGGCGTGTATCTTTCCGCGGACGGCGCGGACTCCGGCGACATCGCCGCCGGGCTCGACGTCGCCGAATGGATCGCCCGCGTCGCGGGAGCGAAGGCGGAAATCCCCGTCGAGACGGAAATCGAGAATCCGCGCTCGCTCGCGGACATTCCTTCCGGAATCTACATAGGCGACACTCGCGTCGCCTCGCGCCTCGGCATTTTCGCGCCCGCGGGCGAGGGCGACACCTACGTCGTCGAGACCCGCGGGAACGCCGTCTTCATCGTCGGAAAGACTCCGGCGGCGACGCGCGTCGCCGCCGGCGAATTTCTGAAAAAGGCGCTGGGCGTCTCTTTCGTGTTCCCGGGCGCGGACGGCGCCGAATGGGAGGAGCGCGCGGAAATTCCGTTCCCGCGCTTCCGCATCGAATGCGTTCCCGCGGTGCCGTGGCGGCTGGTGGGCGTCGCGGATTCGACCTGGGCGGCTCATCTCGGCTTCGGCGAGCTTCCGCGCTTTTCGCACAATCTCGGCGGAATCTTCACGAAGAAGGTCTACGCGGAAAATCCCGGGCTCGCGCCCGTGCTCTTCGGCGTCCGCCGGGACGGCTTCGCGGGATATTACGCGCCGCAGCCGAATCTGGCGCTTCCCGAGGCCGCAGACGTCGCCGCGGAAGCCGCGCGCGCCTTTTTCGAAAAATATCCCGACGCTCCGATGTTCCCGCTCGGAATCAACGATTCCACGAACTGGGACGAGTCCGAGCTTTCCGAGCGCGCTTACGGCGCGTTGTCGTTTTTCCGCAATCTTCCGGACCGTTCCGACTATTATTACGCGTTCGTGAACCGCGTCGCGGAGAAGGTCGCCGCGTTCGGAAACGGGAAAAGCGTAGGCGCGATCGCCTACATGGACGTGCAGAACGCACCGTCGTTCCCGCTCCGCGAAAACGTCGTTCCCGTGCTCTGCGCGGACCGTTCGATGTGGATTTTTCGCGATTTCCGCGAGCAGGACAAGGCGCTGATGCGCCGCTGGGCCGCCTCCGGCGCGAAGTCGTGGGGAATCTACGACTACTACTACGGCACGCCGTTCCTGTTCCCGCGGCTCTTTCTCGAAGAGGAGGCGAGGGCGATAAAGTTCTTCGCGGAAAACGGCGGGAAAATCTTCTACGCGGAGTGCGGCCCCGTCGTCGCGTTCGACGCGCCGAAAATCTGGCTCGCCTCCGAGCTGCTGAAGAACCCCGACGGCGATCCCGAAAAGATTCTCGACGAATACTGCGCGACGGCCTTCGGCGCGGCGGCGCCCGCGATGAGGAAGTTCTACGCTTTCTGCTGCGACGTCTGGAGGAATCAGGGCGGACAGTGCCGCTGGATCAAAGGCTGGAACAACGAAAATTCCGTCGAGATCTTTCCCCCGGAAAAGCTCGCGGAGGCGCGGGAAATCCTCACGGAAGCCTTCGCCGCGGCGCGCGGAAGCGGTGGAGAAGGGGAGGCTTCGGCCGCGCGGGAACGCCGCATTCTCGCGCGTCTCGACGCCGTCGATTTCTCCCTGAGGCGCGCGGAAAAATTCGCCGCCTCCTACTTCGCCCGCAAGGCGCTCGCGGAGGCCCCCGCGGGAACGCTCGAGGAAACGCTCGCGCTGCTGCGGAGCCCCGCGTGGCGCCATGAGGAACTCTACGACGACGCGGAGTATCGCGGAAAACCCTTTCAGGCGAAAATCTCCGCCTATCTGATTTCCGACCCTCGGCCCGCCGCGCTGCGGCGCGTGCTCGATTTTTTGAAGGAGACGCCGGACGCGCGGGAAAAGGCGCAGGCGGAACGCGCGCTCGAACGCGTCTTCGGCGCTCCGCTGCGTTCCCGCCTCGAAGACGTTCCCGCGGACGGCGATTCGCCGAAGGCCCGGGCGCTCGCGCGCCTGCGCGAGATCTGCGAAGCCGTGCCGTTTTTCGACGCGGAACCCGATACTCGGGAGGATTTCGAGGCGGAAAATTTCGTCGCCTACGAACCCGGCGACTGGCGCGCGGGGAAAAACCTCACGTATCCGCGCGGCTGGAAAAGCGTTTTCGCGGCGGCGGAAAAGTTCGAGATCGGCCCTTCCGTGGAGCGCCCCCACGGCGGGAACGCCTGTCTGCGCGTCGCCGGAAACGCGGAGCGCATGGAGCTGCGCCGGCGCTACCGGGTCGCTCCGGGAAGAAAGGTGCTCGCGCAGGTTTTCGCGCGAGGGCGCGTCTCGTGCGGCTCCGTGTCCTACGTCGACGCGGAGTTCTTCGACGCTTCCGGAAAGTCGCTCGCCCGTTCCACGGATTCGCTTCCCGTGGGAGACACGCCGGAGTGGCGGCGCCTCGTCGCGCTCGCGACCGCTCCCGCCGGCGCCGTTTACGCCGACGTCTCCGTTTACGTCGGCCTGCAGGGCGAGGGCGACGAGACGTTTTTCGACGATCTGACGGTTTCCGTCTTTTAGCTCCCGCGTTCCGCGCGTGCGGCGTTTTTTTTTCGGCGGGAAAGAACGCCGCGGGAAATCTATGTTGCCTTACGGATTTCCTCTGAATCATAATCGGCGACGCTATGAACAATAAACTTCCCTTCTTATTCGGATCCGTCGCCGCGTTCGCGCTCGCGCCTTTCGCCGCCGCCGATTTCGAAAAATACCTGCCTGCCGGAGAGACCTTCGCCCTCGTCAAAGTGGAGGACGCCGACGCGATGCGAAAGCACGTCGCGGAAAACGCCTTCGCCGCCGATTTCGAGCGCAAGATCTTCCGCCCCGTCGTCGACGCGTGCCGCGAGGACGCCGAGACGCGCGGACTTTTCGACGCGTTCGCCGCCGAGTTCGAGTCGGTGCGCGGCGAATTTCTTCTCGCCGTGATCGCGGACGGGAACGACGCTCCCGCGCTCGTCGAAATCGCCGACTGCGGGAAGAATTTCACGCTCGAAACCGCCGCGGAAATCCACCGTCGGCAGGCGGCGGCGATGGGCAAGGCTCCCGTGATCGAGGACTGCGAAATCCTCGGCGTTCCCGCGAAAAAGCTCGCTTTCGGCGAAGACGAGGACGACCGAGGAGTCGCCGTCGTGATCGGCGGAAAACTTTTCGTCGCGAGCACCGTTTCCGCGCTCGAAAAGCTCGTCGCGGCGGCGAAGCGCGGGAACGCCGCCGGGCTTTCCGCCACCGAGGCTTTCCGCAGGGCGCGCGCGCGCATCGGCGACGCGAATTTCTGGTATTACGCGGACGGAAAGTCCGTCGCCGACGCGATCTACGCCTTCGCCGAAGCGAGGGACAAGGAGACCGCCGACGAAGTCGCGGAAAACCCGGAGGCGGCGATGTTCGCCGTCATGGTGACGCCGATCGTCAGGGCGTTCGCGCCCGAGGCGATCGATTCGCTTTGGGGAACTTACGGGACGGACGCCGCCGGCAATCCCGTCGCGGAATCCGCGCTCGCGTGGAACGCGAACCGCGGGCTCGTCACGCTGATCACGTCC
This sequence comes from Candidatus Spyradosoma sp., assembly GCA_051884475.1. GTDB lineage: Bacteria > Verrucomicrobiota > Verrucomicrobiia > Opitutales > UBA953 > Spyradosoma. The sequence continues at coordinate 2,214 of JBJEVP010000292.1, read as the reverse complement.
TCGTTCCGCGAAGGAATCGAGAAGCCGACCTACGCGCTCCCGACCGAGGGCGTCTCCTCGATTCAGACACAAAACTTTTCCTTCGGCTCCGCGCTGCTGAGCCTCTGGGATCTCGGGCGCCGCGCGACGCCGCTTTTCGGGCTCGTGGACATGCAGGCGCAGAATCTCAAAATGACGAAGGGCGTCGACGTTCCCGCGCTGCTTTCCGACCTCGGGTTCGGGACTTCCTCGTGCTCGGTCTGGACGGGAACGAAGCAGACTCAGCTTTTCGTGCTGAACGTCGCCGACGAGGCGCGCGCGCGCGACGCGCTCGAAAAAATTCCCGCCGCGCTCGATGTTCCTCCGACGATGCTCTCCCCGAAGAACGGCGCTCCCGCGATCTGCACGTTCCCGTTCGACGACAAGGACGCGGCGGACCCCTTCGCCGCCGCCGTTTCGGGCGGTCGCCTCTTCCTCGGCAATCAGAGCCTGGTCGAGCTCGCGGTCGGCGGGAACGCGGCCGGCGTTCCCGCGGCGTGGAACTCTCCGAGCCTGCTCGCCGGCGAAAAACTGCTTCCGCCGGGCGGCTGCTCCCTTTCGTGGACGCACCTCGGACGCGCGTTCGCGGGACTGAGTGAGAGCTTCGCCGCCGCTGCCGCGCTCGATTTCGATTTCGAGGACTCGGATGTTTCGCGGCTGCCCGCGACGCTCGCGCTTTCCGGAAAGGATTTCGAGTGGTGCGTCGTCTCCAAGGCGTGGCTCGGCGAAAAGGAACTGACGACGAAATCCGTCGTCATCAGGAACGAGTGAGGTCCGTTTCTCCCATAGGGATTTTCGATTCCGGCTACGGAGGCCTCACGATTTTCGAAAAAATCCGCGAGGCGCTGCCGGAATTTGATTTTCTTTATCTGGGCGACAACGCGCGCGCGCCCTACGGGCCGCGTTCGTTCGAGGTCGTGCTCGAATTCACGCGGCAGGCGGTCTCTCGGCTGTTCGCCGAGGGCTGCCCGTTGGTCGTGCTCGCCTGCAACACGGCGTCGGCCAAGGCGCTGCGCTCGATTCAGCAGAACGACCTGCCGCGTTCCGACGACCCGACCCGGCGCGTGCTCGGCGTGATCCGCCCGACCGTCGAGGCGGCGGACGCGCTCAGCCGCACGAAGCACGTCGGCGTGCTCGGCACGGAGGGCACCGTCGCGTCGCGTTCCTACGAACTGGAGCTGGAAAAACTTTTTCCGGAAATCCGAGTCGTCTCCGAGGCGTGCCCGATGTGGGTGCCGCTCGTCGAAAACCGCGAGACGGAGACGCCCGCCGCCGAATATTTCGTGAAGCGCCATCTGGACGCGCTGCTCGCCCGCGACGAGGACATGGACACGGTCATTCTCGGCTGCACGCATTATCCCGTGCTGCTGCCGCTGATTCGGCGTTTCCTGCCGGAGGGCGTGAAGGCGTTCCCGCAGGGCGAATGCGTCGCGGCGAGCCTGAAGGACTATCTCTCCCGCCACCCGGAGATGGCCCGCCGCATTTCGCGCGGCGGGAACGCGCGTTTTCTCACGACGGAGGCGGCGGAGCGCTTTTCCCGCGCGGCGGAGACCTTTCTGAGCGCGCGGGAACGCATCTCCGCCGAACGCATCGAGCTCTGAAAAAAAAAGATGAACGAAGAAGAAAAACTGAGCGAATTTCGGGAATGGACTCTCTGCCGTTCCCCGGAGGAGACGGAGGCCGCCGCGGCGAGACTCGCGGCGGCGCTCCCGCCGGACTGCGCCCTCGCGCTGAGCGGACCTCTCGGCGCGGGAAAGACGACTTTCGTGCGCGGGCTCGCCCGCGCGTTCGGCGTCGTCCAGGAAGTGACCAGTCCGAGCTACAACATTTACGCGATTTACGAGGGGCGTTCACGCCAGCTCATCCACATGGACGCGTATCGCCTGCCTTCGCCCGAGGCCGCGGAGTCGCTGATGCTCGAGGAGTTCATGCGCTCGCCGTGGTGCTGGGTCGTCGAGTGGCCGGAAAAGATAGGCGGCGCGCTTCCGCCGGACACGCTCCGTCTCGAGTTCGAAATTCTTTCCGAGGGAACGCACCGCTTCCGTCTGCGCGGAATCGGCGGCTGAGTTCTTCGTCCCTCCGACGACTGAAAAAAAAGCGTTCCTTCGCGGGAACGCTTTTTTTTTGCGCCTTTCGCGCGCGCCCGCAAGAAAACGCTTGCCGGGCGTTTTTTTTTTGCAAAATCCGACCTTGCAT
>JBJEVP010000291.1:0-5658 GCA_051884475.1 Candidatus Spyradosoma sp. | reverse complement strand
CGCGAAATAAAAGAAAAGCGTTCCCGCCTCCTCCCGCGGGAACGCTTTTTTTTGCGCGCACGAAAGCGACGAAAAACCGCGAAGCGAAAGGATTTCGGGGAAACGTTTTTTAACCGGAAGTCTCAGAAGTCGAAAGAAGGTCTGAAACTCGGATTAAACAGATTCTTCGGGAAAGGCTTCCTTTCGCTCCCGCGAAACTTCTGCGCGCGAAACGCGCCCGAGTTTTCCCCGAGGGAAAACTCAGGCGTTCCGCGCGAGCCACTTCTTGTATTCGATGGGCAGGACTTTGATGAAGCGGGAACGTTCGGAGCTCCACGCGGCGAGAACGCGCGCGGCGAGCGGGCTTCCCGTCGCGGCGAGGTGCTTTTCGAGCAGCCCGCGCACTTCGCGTTCGTCCTCCTCGGTTTCGAGCAGTGAGAGCTCGACCATGCCCATGTTGCAGAAGTAGTCGAAATCCCCGTTCACGTCGTAAACGTAGGCGATGCCTCCGCTCATGCCCGCGGCGAAATTGCGTCCCGTGGGGCCGAGCACGAGCACGCGTCCGCCCGTCATGTATTCGCACGCGTGGTCGCCGACGCCCTCGACGACCGCGACCGCGCCGGAGTTGCGCACGCAGAAGCGTTCGCCGACGCGCCCGTCGATGAAGACTTCTCCGCTCGTCGCGCCGTAAAGCAGCGTGTTGCCCGCGATGATGTTCTTCTCGGGAACGAAGTCCGCGCGCGAATCCGCCGCGGGAACGACGGCGATTTTTCCGCCGGAAAGCCCCTTGCCGAGATAGTCGTTCGCGTCGCCTTCGAGCCGGAAGGAAACTCCGCGCGCCAGAAAGGCGCCGAAGCTCTGTCCCGCCGAGCCGCGGAACGTGAAGCGCAGAGAATCGTCCGGCAGCCCCGCGTTCCCGTGTTCGAGCGCGATTTCGCCCGAGAGCATCGCGCCGACCGCGCGGTCCGTGTTGCGCACGTCTAAGACGCCTTCGGAAATTCCCGCGCGCATGGCGGCGATCAGTTTTTTGTCGGGCACGTCGTCGATGCCGTGCCGCTGCGCGACGGTCTTTCGGAGCGCGCCGGCGGGCGTTCCCGCGGGAAAATACAGCAGGCGCGAGAAGTCGAGCGTCGCGGTCTTCGGATTGTCCTTCGCGGGAACGGCGGCGAGAAGGTCCGCGCGCCCGACGATGTCGTCGAACTTCTCGAAGCCCATTTCCGCGAGTATTTCGCGCACCTCCTCGGCGACGAAGCGGAAATAATTGACGATGTGCTCGGGCTTGCCGGAAAACTTCTTCCGCAGATCGGAATTCTGCGTCGCGATGCCGACCGGGCAGGTGTTCATGTGGCAGCTGCGGCACTGAATGCAGCCGACGATGATGAGCAGCGCCGTGGAGAAGCCGAACTCCTCGGCGCCGAGCAGCGCGGAGAGCACGACGTCTCGCCCGGTCTTGAGCTGCCCGTCCGCCTGCAGAACGACCTTTTCGCGCAGTCGGTTGAGCACCAGCGTCTGATGCGTTTCCGCGAGCCCGATTTCGAGCGGCAGGCCCGCCCATTTGACGGAGGAAATCGGAGCGGCGCCCGTGCCGCCCTCCGCGCCGGAAATCGTGATGCCGTCGGCGTGCGCCTTGGCGACGCCCGCCGCGACCGTGCCGACGCCGCTTTCGGAGACGAGCTTCACCGTGACGTTCGCGCGCGGATTCACGTTTTTCAGATCGAAGATGAGCTGCGCCAGGTCCTCGATCGAATAAATGTCGTGGTGCGGCGGCGGAGAAATCAGCGTGATTCCCGGCATGGCGTGGCGCGTGCGGGCGATGATGTCGTTGACCTTGAAGCCGGGAAGCTGCCCGCCTTCGCCCGGCTTCGCGCCCTGAGCGATCTTGATCTGAATCTCGTCCGCGTTCACGAGGTATTCGGTCGTCACGCCGAAGCGTCCGCTGGCGACCTGCTTGATCGCGGAACGCGCGGACGTGCCGTCGGGACGCGGGAGAAAGCGCGCGGGATCCTCGCCGCCCTCGCCGGAATTGCTGCGTCCGCCGATGCCGTTCATCGCGACGGCGATCGTCTCGTGCGCCTCCTTGGAGATGGAGCCGAACGACATCGCTCCGGAGACGAAGCGGCGCATGATCGCCTCCGCCGGCTCGACGCGTTCGAGCGGAATCGCGTTCCCGCGGCGGTAGTCGAGAAAGTCGCGCAGGAAGACCTTTTCCGGCTTTTCGTTGACCGCCCGGCGGAAATCGGCGTATTTCGCCGCGTCGTTTCTGCGCGCGGCGATGCGGAGCGCGCCCATCATCACGGGCGACCAGGCGTGGAAGTCCCCGCCCTTGCGGAAACGGTAGAAGCCCGGATTTTCAAGCGCGGGAACGGCGGAAGGCGCCGCGGGAGCGTTCCCGCCCTCGTCCGCGGCGGGAACGGCCGCCGCCTCGGCGAACGCCGCGCGGTGCGGAGCGAGCGCCTCTTCCGCGATTTCTCCGAGCCCGACGCCGCCTATCTTCGAGGCCGTGCCCGGGAAATATTTCTCGACGACGCCTTCGGACACGCCGAACGCCTCGAAGAGACGGCTAGAACGGTAGGAGCGCATCGTCGCGATGCCCATTTTGGAAAGAATCTTCAGCAGCCCCTTCGACACGGCGTTGATGTAGTTCGCCTCCGCCGTGTGGAAGTCCAGCGGAAGTTCGCGGGCGCGGACCTTTTCGTCCAGAACCGCATAGACCAGATAGGGATTCACGGCGTTCGCGCCGTAGCCGAAGAGCAGCGCGAAATGCATCGTCTCGCGCGGCTCGGCGGATTCCACGACGAGGTCGATCTGGAAACGCTTGCGCGCGGCGATCAGGTGCTGATGCACGGCGGAGACCGCCAGCAGCGAAGGAATCGGCGCGAGCTTTTCGTCCGTGCCGCGGTCGGAGAGCACGATGAACGACGCTCCCGCGTCCACCGCCGCCTCCGCCTTGCGGCAGAGCTCGTCGAGCGCGGACGCGAGCGCGGCGCCCTTCGCCTCGCCCTCCGCGGGAACGCGGAACAGCGTCGGCAACGTCACCGCGCGGAAGCCCTTGTAGGCGAGATGCGAAAGCAGGTCGAGCGCGCGGTTCGTCAGAATCGGTTTTTTGATTTTGACGACCTTGCAGTTTTCGGGAACGGGCGTGAGCACGTTCTTGTGAAGCGAGCCGATGTAGCCCGTGAGCGACATGACGAGCTCCTCGCGGATGGGATCGACGGGCGGATTCGTCACCTGCGCGAAGAGCTGGCGGAAATACGCGAACAGGCGCTGAGGACGCGGCGAAAACACGGCGGGCGTCGCGTCGTTGCCCATGGAACCGACCGGCTCGGCGCCCTTCGCCGCCATCGGCACGACGAGCTCGTTCACGTCCTCTTCCGTGTAGCCGAAGACCTTCAGCGTGCGCGCGAAGTTCTCGACCGCGTAGGCGACGCTGCGCCCGCTCGCGAGGTCGGCGAGATTCGCGCGGTTCTTCGCGAGCCAGTTCGCGTACGGGAACGCGCGGGCGAGCTCGTCCTTCAGCTCGGCGTCGCGGCGGATTTTTCCCTCGAGCGTGTCGACGATCAGCATTTTCCCCGGACGCAGGCGTCCGCGTTCCCGCACCTTGGCGGCGGGCACGGGAAGCGTTCCCGTCTCGGAGGCGATGACGATCGTGCCGTCCGTCGTGATCACGTAGCGAGCGGGGCGCAGGCCGTTGCGGTCGAGCATGCCGCCCGCGTAACGGCCGTCGGAAAAGAGAATCGCGGCGGGACCGTCCCAGGGCTCCATGAAGATCGAATGATATTCGTAAAACGCCTTGAGGTCGGCGGAAATCGGATTCGTGTCGTTCCACGATTCGGGCACGAGCATGGCGAGCGCGTGCGGAAGCGTTTTTCCCGACTGCGTGAAGAATTCCAGCGCGTTGTCGAGCGAGGCGGAGTCCGACATTCCGGGCTGCAGAATCGGCACGAGCTTCGAGACGTCGCCGAGCGCCTCGCTTTCCAGCAGGGATTCGCGCGCCGCCATCCAGGAGCGGTTCCCGCGGATCGTGTTGATCTCGCCGTTGTGCGCGAGCACGCGGAACGGCTGCGCGAGGCGCCATTCCGGGAACGTGTTCGTCGAAAAGCGCGAATGGACGAGCGCGATTCCGCTCGTGAAGTTCGGATGGCGCAGATCCGCGTAGTATTCGGGCAGCTGCTCCGAAGTGAGCATGCCCTTGTAGACGATCGTCTTCGAGGAGAGCGACACGCAGTAGGCGTCGCGGGCGAGCTCGTCCGCCGCCCACGCGCGCTCGATCGCCTTGCGCAGCAGATACAGGCGGCGCTCGAAGTCCTCGGGAAGCGTTTCCGCGGCGCCCTCGTCGGCGACGCGTTCGTCCGTCACGAAAATCTGCCGGATCGCCGGCTCGGAGGCGCGGGAGTCCGTTCCGAGAATCTCGGAGTTCACGGGAACGTCGCGCACGGCGAGCAGAGCGAAACCGCCCGCGTTCGCGATTTCGGCGCGCGCGATCTGCAGCGCGCGTTCCCGCGCGTCCTCACGCTTCGGCAGAAAAAAAAGCCCCGTTCCGTATTTGCCGCGCTCGGGAACGGGGACGCCTTGAAGCAACACGAATTCGTGAGGAATCTGCACCTGAATCCCCGCGCCGTCTCCCGTGCGGCTGTCCGCGCCCTCGCCTCCGCGGTGGACGAGATTTTTGAGAATGAGCAGCGCGTTCTCGACGATCGCGTGAGACTTCGCCCCGTGAATGTTGGCGATAAGGCCGACGCCGCAGGCGTCGTGCTCGAATTCCGAAGAATAAAGACCGATGTTCTCTTGCCGCATTTTTGGAAAAAATTGTAAAATTTCGAGAAGCGAGAAAATACCCTTTCGCGTTCCCGCGCAACGAAAAAAAAAACAACCGGAAACGGGAAGCGGCGGGAGACGGGCGAAAAGGAAACGCCGTAAAGCGGCCGACGCCCGGCGCGTCGTTCGGCGTCCGCCGTTCCCGCCCCTCGCCGCTCCGCGCCCTGCGGCCCGCCGATTTTCCGGCGTGCGCATTGGCACTGATTCTGCATAGAATCCTGATTTCACAGATGAACAACGACGACAATTTCACGAAGCGGGCGAAGGAAGCCATGCGGGGAGCGGCGAGCGAGGCCGCGCGCCTGCACCACAATTACGTGAGCACGGAGCACATGCTGCTCGGACTGCTCGGGCTCGGCAACGGCGTCGCGCACAACGCGCTCGTGCGCCTCGGAGTCGATCCCGACGGACTGCGCGCGCTCATCGAACGCCACCTCAAACCCGGCCCGGAAAACGTCGCCATTTCCAATCCCGTCCCGCTCACGCCGCGCATGCAGAAGGTGCTTCTGCTCGCCCGCCGCGAAGCGAAAAATCTCGGGCACAATTACATCGGCTCCGAACATCTTCTGCTCGGACTGCTCGCCGAGGGCGACGGCATCGCCGCCAAGGCGCTCGCCGCGCGCGGGCTCGATCTCGAAAAGACGCGGAGGCAGGTGCGCATCGAGCTCGATCCCGACGCGGCCGCGGAAAGCTCCGCGGGAACGCCCGACGCCGAGGACATTTTCGGCTCCGTCGCCGGCGGGAACGACCCGCTCGACTCCTCGCCCGCGGATCCCCCCGGCGGGAACGACGAAGAGCCGCAGATGCGCGATCCCGTCGAGAGCGCGGCGCGTTCCCGCCAGGAAAAGATGACGGCGCTCAAGG
>JBJEVP010000290.1:0-1510 GCA_051884475.1 Candidatus Spyradosoma sp. | reverse complement strand
CCGCGCGGCATGACGCAGCGCATCTACGAGCTGCTCGGCAAGCTCGCGTAAGGCGTGCTTCGCGCCGTGCAAGGTGTAGGGTTTGTTTCTCTGCACCTTGCGCGGCAGAAGCGCTCCGAAAAAAAAGCGTTCCCGCAGGGGAACGCTTTTTTTTTTGCGGACGAGGGACTCAGGCGCCGGCGGGCTTCTCCTGACGCTTGCGCGCGCGGGACGCCCGGGCTTCCGCAAGCTGCTTTTCCGCGCGCGCCCGGCCTTCCGGCGTCGCCATGTCGTTGCGCTTGCCCTGCACCAGTTCCACCCAAGCGGGATCGACGTGCGCCTTGTCGATTTTGAGCATCAGCGCGATCGCCTGGCGGATATACACGGGAACGCGTTTCCGCGAGTTCCCGCCGGACACCGCCATGATCGCGGCGAGCATCTCGCGCGGCAGGCGTATGTTGACTTGAACGGTGTCCATTCCCGAAAAAGTCAGCGAAACCGCGAATTTCCGCAAGCGGAGATCAAATTTCGTTATTGACTAAAATAGCGAAGTCAGAAAAAATGTGCGCCATTATGAAAAAGCTCATCACCATCACTTCACTTTTGATCGCGGGAACGGCCCTCGCGAACGCGACGGATTACGACTACTCGGTGCTCGCTCTCCCGGATGTCGGAACGCAGGCGACGCAAAAAGGAAGCGGCGTTGGTATCGACACATACGACGGAATTTCCGAGGCGGAGCTGATTCGCCTTGCGAAGTATGACGTGGCGGAAAGCGGCGTCAGCATTTACGGCGGTGCCAACACCGGATACACCTCAACAGGGTCGATTGCCAATTGGGGTACAACGGGGGATTGTACGATTTCCTCGGGAAACATTACATCCGGATACACTATCGACATGTATGGTCGCTCAGGGATGAGCGGAGAATGGTTCGCCGCCGTGTTTTCCGTTTCGAACGCTGATTTGTCGGCAGCGAAATTGACGGCGACCTTGCCGACGTTCAACGGGAACGATTTTACGCTCGGCATCGTCGGCTATTCGACTGCAAGCGGTTCCGTGGTGAGCTACATCACCCAAGATTTTACCGCGAGCGCTTCCGAAGTTTCTTTGGTGCTAGAAGGTCTGGATTCGACGGTTGACCGCTTGGCGTTCATCGTCGACGGACCTTCCGGTGGCGCGACAACCCGTTATCAGGTGACGAATCTTTCATTTTCGACGGGCGTCATTTCCGTTCCGGAGCCTTCGGCGTTCGGGCTTTTGGCGGGCGCGGGAGCGCTGGCTCTGGTCGCGGCGCGTCGTCGACGGCAGAAGAAAGCTTAAAGCTTAAAGAGGAGCGCCTTCGGCGCTGTTTAGAGTTTATGGTTTAAGGTTTATTTCTCTAAACTTTACACCTTAAACCCTGAACAGCGCGAAGCGCTTCACGAAAATCCCTTTCGGCGGGAGTGATAAGCCGCCGAAGTTTTCATAAGTTAGTTTGTTGGTTTCGTTCCCGCGGGGGCTTCCTCGCGGGAACGTTTTTTTTCGCGCG